>JBHJOU010000423.1:0-11984 GCA_050329355.1 Rivularia sp. (in: cyanobacteria) | reverse complement strand
TAATGGTAGCAATGGTAATAAAGGTTTTCGGGAAGGTTCTTCTCTTCCTAATTTGATTATTCGTTTAGCTGGCTCCGATTTGGATATAGCTAAAAAATATTTATCAGATTTAACCATCGAAGAAGAAAGTCCGATATTGTTAGTAGAAAGTTTAGATGATGCGGTAGCTCAAGCGGTGAAGTTATCAAAAATTAGCGTTAAAAAGTGACTTTTAAATCTATTTTTTGATGCCAATTATTAATAAATAGTCCTCACCTGAAATAGTGGGGCTACATAAATAAAGCCTACTTTAACGGTGGGCTGGATTTTGTGGATTTACATTTAGGAATTAGCAACGCCGGCATATTTCTATTGTAGGGTGCTGTGACACTTTGATTAATTGTCAACGTAGCAATAAGATTTGTAGTGTCACGCACCACCCAAGTCTTGTGACAATTGCTGAGCAATAAATTCGTAGTGCGTTCATCTGGAGGGTGAGGTTAACGAACTATAAATTACCAATTTAATCTTTTAATAATCTTATCTTAACCTAAAATCTTTTTTTTTAACTTTAAGAAGGTTCTAAATTATTTTTGGTTTATCTGATTCGCGATACGCTAAACGTGAAGCCTTTTACATATCGTGGTAATACTGTTTCTTAGTGACTTTAACGGCTAAGTTCTCCTTCAACTATTATGTTTTTTTATGAATTTAACGCCAGAGAGTAAAGTAATCATCCAGGGATTTAGCGAGTTTATTTCAGCGAGCCATATCACTCAAATGAAAGCTTACGGAACAAATTTAGTCGCCGGGGTGAATCCGGGATGCGGTGGAAGTAAACTGTGTGATTTGCCGGTATTTGATTTAGTTGAGCAAGTAGTAGATAAATTTGGGGATATCGATACCACAATTATCTGCGTACATCCTTATCAAGTTTTAGATGCAGCATTAGAAGCCATGACTTGTGGTATCAATCAAATTATTATCATTTCTCCTGGAGTACCTCCGTTAGACATGGTGAGTTTATTTCGTCGTGCAGAAGCAGAGGAAACCATAATTGTCGGACCAAATAGTCCTGGGATTATTGTACCGGGAAAGATATTGTTAGGGACTCACCCCAGCGAATTTTACATTCCCGGAGAAGTGGGAATAGTTAGTCGTAGCACCACCTTAACCTATGAAATTGCCTGGGAATTGACACAGGTAGGATTAGGACAGTCAATAAGTGTGAGTATCGGTAGTGATGGGGTTGTGGGTTCTTCGTTTATCCAGTGGTTGCAAATATTGGATGAAGACGAAAATACTCAAGTAATTGTTTTAGTAGGTCAACCTGGTGGAGGGCGTGAAGAAGCCGCAGCAGCTTATATATCTGAAATGATAGATAAACCAGTTATAGCTTATATTGCCGGATTACACGCACCACCAGCAAAACATTGGCGACAAACGGGGACATTAGCAGCAGTCATCGGACGCGATCCAGAGTTTGGTTCTGCAAAAAGTAAATTAGCAGCCTTTAAACAAGCGAAAATACCTGTAGCAGAACGTCCTTCTCAGATTGCGGAATTAGTAAATAAGGCATTGAAATAATCCAATTCAAAACATCTGATATCTGGACTAAAAACCCGACTTATCGCCGTTTATTTGGCGTTGCAGAATCCGGGTATGAATTTAGATTTTGAGACGTTACAGTGTAACGTCTCTACACGGGTTTCAGTTATTCATAAAATTTGATATGAACTTGCGGTTACGCTCCACTAACATACTTCTTTTCAGCAACGCGGTTTATTTCACCTTTATTGCAAAGAAAGAAATCGGGTTTTTGATCTCACATATCTGTCATCCAAGAAAATCATCAGAAAAACCCGACTTCTCACCGTTTATTTAACCTTTACGCTTAAACTTCAAAACATGGATCTAGGTAAGGTTTTGGGATGCTTGTCACCCCTTGAAGTTGATACCACCCTACAAATAAGTACCCTTGCCCGGTATGATATGTAATCAGCCCTATTTTTAAGAATGATTTAAAACTACTATGACCCAAAACTACCGCATTACCCTACTTCCCGGTGATGGTATCGGACCTGAAATCATGGCAGTAGCGGTAGATGTACTCAAAGTCGTAGGAAAGAAATTTGACATCCGGTTTAAATTTCAAGAAGCCTTAATTGGTGGTGCTGCGATTGATCAAACAGGTGAACCTCTTCCAGAAACTACATTAAAAACCTGCCGTAATAGCGATGCTGTTCTACTTGCTGCGATCGGTGGTTATAAATGGGATGAATTACCATCTAATCAGCGCCCCGAAGCCGGTTTACTAGGATTGCGGGCTGGTTTAGAATTATTTGCCAATTTGCGTCCAGCGAAAATCATACCCCAATTAATTGACGCTTCAACTCTTAAAAAAGAAGTTGTTGAAGGTGTTGATATTATGGTGGTACGGGAACTGACTGGTGGAATTTATTTTGGTAAACCCAAAGGCATTTTTGACACGGAAACCGGCGAAAAGCGAGGAATAAATACAATGGTGTATAGTGAAGCGGAAATTGAACGCATTGGTAGAGTCGCTTTTGAAACAGCCCGCAAACGTGGAAGTAAACTTTGTTCTGTAGATAAAGCCAATGTTTTGGAAGTATCTCAACTGTGGCGCACTACTATGACTCAACTTGCTCAAGAATATCCAGATGTCGAATTATCTCATCTTTATGTAGATAATGCTGCCATGCAGTTGGTTCGCGCTCCCAAACAGTTTGATACTATCGTCACCGGAAATTTATTCGGCGATATTCTTTCCGATGCAGCAGCCATGCTTACCGGCAGTATTGGTATGTTACCATCTGCTAGTCTAGGCGCATCTTCCCCCGGAGTATTTGAACCTGTCCATGGTTCAGCTCCTGATATTGCTGGACTTGATAAAGCCAATCCCCTAGCACAAATCCTCAGCGCAGCCATGATGCTACGTTATGGTTTAAATCAAGCTGATGCAGCCAACCACATAGAACAAGCAGTGTTGCAAGTTTTACAAAATGGTTTTCGTACTGGGGATATAATGTCCTCCGGAATGAATCAAGTGGGTTGCCGAGCTATGGGTGAAGCAATGATTCAAACTTTAGAGAAATAATGATAAATAATTATTTTAAATTACTTTTCTAATTCTCATCCTGACGAAAGATTTTAACTTCCATTGTTGAAACTTTCGGATAAACTTAATTGAAAACCTAGCCAAACAACAAAAGTAATTCGTGTACGCATTACGACAAGGGCAGCAAAATTTTACGAACCCCGTGACACAATCTCCGTTGATTGACTCTTCTCTCATCAGGTCTGCGGGTCAAATATACTATACTTACTGCGAGGTGCATCCGGAAATGGCAGGACAAGCTTCAGGAGTCGCGATTAATCGCGGAAATCATCGAGGAAAGGTAATTTTTACTCTCCAACCAGTACTTTTACCACAAGAATGTTTCGTTCCGTTGAGTCAAATTGAATCTCATATGTATTAAGAGTTAGGAGTTAGGAGTTAGGAGTTAGGAGTTAGGAGTTAAGAGTTAGGAGTTAAGAGTTGAAGAATTTTCAATTATTGGATTTAGAAGTCGGGTTTTGATCAGATTTCTCAGGTTGTTATAAATATTTATCCTCAAAAACCCGACTTCTGTAGCCATCTACTCCCTCAACATCAAGTCATTATTTAAGGGTAATTACGAATTACGAATTACGAATTACGAATTACTTTGGGTAAATGACTTGGGAATAACTTGATGGATGAGTGGATTTTCGTACCGGCAAGTATAATTGTTTTTGCCTTGGGTGCATCTATTGGCAGTTTTGTCAATGTTGTAGTTTATCGGCTACCTGCTGGTTTGTCGATTCTTTATCCTCCTTCACGATGTCCCCATTGTTTAAATCGCCTCAAAGCTTACGATAATGTGCCGGTATTGGGTTGGTTGTGGTTAAAAGGTCGTTGTCGTTATTGTAAAACTCATATTTCTCCCCGCTACCCAATTGTAGAAGCTGTAACGGGTTTATTATTTGTACTAGTTTTTCTGATATTTAAATTTTCGCTGCTGACAATAGGTTATTGGTTATTTTGTAGTTGGTTATTAGCGCTCTCAATAATTGATATAGATACAATGACTTTACCGAGTCAACTAACTAAATCGGGGTTAGTGCTGGGTATTTTGTTTCAAATGGTATTAGGGTTTATACTTAATAGTTGGTCGGGATTGGTAAACCAGATGATACCAGCTATTGCAGCAGCAGTGTTCGGATTATGGCTGTTTGATATCATTGCTCGCATTGCTACGATTGTTTTCCGTAAAGATGCCATGGGCGCAGGAGATGCAAAATTAGCAGCAATGATGGGAGCTTGGTTGGGGTGGAAGTATTTGCTCTTAGCCAGTTTTATCGCTTGTCTTACCGGAGTTATTGTTGAAGGTCGGGCAATTTTACCACGAAAAGGCGCAAAACAAAACCAACCTTTTCCTTTTGGACCTTATTTAGCTTTAGGTTCTGCGATCGCGCTTTTTTGTGGTGAAGCTATTTTATCGAATTATTTCCGATTATTTTTTCCTAGTTGACATTCTCCCCACCTTACTTCGTAGAAGGTGGGGATTCGTTGTAGGGATTCGAGGCAGGTTCTCCCGCACCATTAGTCCAAATGTCGTCTGGCAGAGATCGATCGCGGTGACAAACCCGATCAAGATCAGGATATGTGATTGTGTCTACTGCCGCTCGGATGCCGACTACCAGGCATCGTGTTGCTTTGGCGCTACGATTCTCAAGACAGTGACCTACTGGCACTCCTGCTTGAAAAGTTGCAGCATCACCAAGACGTAGTACAGTTTCCGTGTCCCCTTCGATCAGCGTGATCTCACCTTCGAGGACATAGACCATTTCATCTTCATCACTATGCCAATGTTTGATCGATGAACGAGAGCCAGGTTGCAGGACTTCGATGAACGCACCGAACTGGGTAAGCCCCCCTGCTTCGCTAATCCACAGTGTACGATCTGGTTCCTGCGCGGTGTGAGAAGGGCTTTCTTCCACGACGAGACGATCAGGAGTGATAACAGTCATATTGGCACCTATGGGAATTCTGGGGCAATAGCTATTCCATTCTATTTGATTATCGTATAATTGTTTTCTTGCTCTTGAAGTATATAGCCGGATTTTTACCAATCTTAATTATGAATGATGTTAGCCGGACTCAGACAATGCAAAAGGGGCAAAGCCCCCGTCATGCCTGAAGAAACGCGACCCGCAAGCAGAAGGAATTGAGCAGTTAGAATTTTATTTTAGCCGGTTTGGGACTAAATGAAGATTGGCTAGTTGTGTTTGACCGATGTAAAAATGCTTTACCAATTGAAAAGCGTTTATCAACGGAAGTTGTGATTACACAAAATCAACGTTCAGAATAAATGTGATTCGAGCTTAGATATAAATTCCCAACTCCTAACCAACATTTGATAACTGTAAAATTCATGACTCTACAATCCTTCAAAGGTCTGATATTATCGTGCTGTGGCTGGGATAATATTCAATGAAATATCAAATTGCGATCGCCTGCGAACTAAACAAATTTTGCAATCTGCAATGTGTATGATTGGACGCATCTACAACAAGCATGAAGTATCGCATTGTCCGTTGTGGACTGCATTACTGTTGAAGGAGCGATACAAACATATAGTCTAAGACTTGAATTGGGTTAGATATTTTCGTTAAGCTGAAAAGCGAAGATGCTTTGATATTGCCTCCATTGCTTAGAAAAAATTGAGGAATTAATTTTCTGTCGGCTGTAATTTGTTATAAATTTATAACATTTGCGAAAAAGACAAAAAACAAAAATCCTGTATTCTTGACTAAATTTGACATAAATTCCACCTGCATAAGATACAAATGGCGAACAACGACGAAACACGCGGTTTTAAATCTTTATTTGATTGGTTTGCAAACAGACGTAAAACGGGTTCTATCAGTATTGAGCGTCAGGAACGTGAGATTGCTGATGGATTGTGGCACAAATGCACTAAATGCGGTGTATTGGCGTATACAAAAGACCTAAAAGCAAATCAGATGGTTTGCATTGAATGCGGACATCATAATCGAGTTGATAGCGATGAACGCATCCGTCAACTGATAGATTCTAATAGCTGGATTGCGATGGATGAGCATTTACTTCCCGCAGATCCATTACAATTTCGCGATCGCAAATCCTACAGCGATCGGTTACGGGATGTACAGGAAAAAACTGGTTTAACGGATGCTGTGAGAACGGGTTTGGGGAAAATCAATGGTTTACCCGTAGCTTTGGGTGTAATGGACTTCCGGTTTATTGGTGCGAGCATGGGTTCGGTTGTGGGGGAAAAGCTCACACGACTAATTGAACAAGCGACTCAGCGACGCTATCCGGTGATTATTATCTGTACTTCTGGTGGAGCTAGAATGCAGGAAGGATTGCTGTCTTTAATGCAGATGGCAAAAATATCAGGAGCTTTAGAACGTCATCGACGACAAAGACTTTTATATATTCCGGTTTTAACGAACCCTACTACTGGTGGGGTAACTGCAAGTTTTGCAATGTTGGGCGATATAATTTTGGCAGAGCCGAAAGCGACTATTGGTTTTGCTGGTAGACGAGTAATTGAGCAAACCCTGCGAGAAAAATTACCTGAAGACTTTCAAAGTGCAGAAGATTTACTCAAACACGGTTTTGTAGATGAAATTGTACCCCGTACTCAGTTAAAGAAAGTTTTGATACAACTGATTACTTTACATCAACCACCTGCAATTAAAGCTCCAAATAATTTAGTCGTTTGGGAGACAACAAGAAACTTTAGCCACACTGCTGTCAATGAACAGTGAGAATTATCAATAATTAATTCATTCATTCATTAATTCATTAATTGGTAGTGGGAGCGTCTCGCTCCCTAGCTGCTATTAGGGAGCGAGACGCTCCCACTACAAATTTTTAGAAGTCGGGTTTTTACTAGAATTATCTGTGACTACAAATATTTATCCTAAAAACCCGACTTCTGTGTCTTTGGGGGTTAGAAGTCGGGTTTTTACCAGAATTATCTGTGACTACAAACATTTATCCTAAAAACCCGACTTCTGTGCTAATTGCAATTTACTTGACATCCTCCTCGCCCTAAAAGGGACGAGGATTCCTGAAATCGCTTTCAGGTTTTTCTCTTTCTTCGAGTTCCCTTACTTGAGTGCGTTTCCACATTCAAGCAGAGGGGAATCTCTCCAGAGACGTTAATTTCGGTGTGCCCCACCGTATTTACTAATTCTTTGAGAGCTAATTTCAAGATATTGAGTGCTGCATTTTCATCTCTGTCCGCAATGTACCCACAATGCGGACATTTATGCGTTCTAGTACTTAAAGTTTTAACTACAATTTCTCCACAGCTCGAGCAATTTTGCGACGTGTAGCTGGGGTTTACAGTTATTACTGGAACTCCATAAACAACACTAAAATACTCCAACCATTCTCGAAACCTGTACCATGCAGCATCAGATATTGATTTGGCAAGACAGTGGTTCTTTATCATATTACGCACTTTTAGGTTTTCAATCGCTACCAAATCGTTAGATTGAATGACGCGCCGAAGCCCATTTACAAACCCAATCGTTACGCCTGCGTGAAACCTTAAGATGCGCTCTACCTAATTTGTTTCTAGCTTTGGCTCTATTTTTACCATATTTCTGAGTTTTAGATAAACGTCGTTGTAGCTTTTTAAGCTTGCGTTCATCTTTTCTTAAAAATCTGGGATTATCTATCTTTTCGCCAAAACTATCAGTATAGAAATGATTAAACTCAGTGGGGAAGTCACCTTCCCTCACTGGTCTCCAAAACGGTGCGTGAAAGTTTCCCTTCACACCGCTTCTCAGTGTACGACTATCACCATTAGTTTGTGACATCAACCTTATTTTGGTGTATTTGGTCATGGCAATGTAAGTGTAATAACAGAAGGTTATTGTCAGCATTATTGCCACCTTTGGACTTCATTAAAATATGATGTTTTTCAATTAAATCTTCAGGTTTAAAGCTTAATCCGCAGTGGGCGCATTTACCTTTTTGCTTTTTGAGCAATCGAGCTTTTTGTGGGTCAATGGTTTGATAATTGTCCCCTATGCGTTTACTCCAGTAAGTTTCATCACCGTCATATGGCGTTCTTATCCCTTCTACTTTTACCCATTTAACGCTGGCTGGGAAGTCAGTGTGACAGAGTAGTTCGAGGGAGTTTGTACCGCTTCTAGAAACAAATGACCATTGTTTACTTCCACCGAAGTATTTCTTGGCTATCCATTTCCTGTTTTTATTCGGGTGACGACGCTTTGCCCATCTCCATAATCTTGACCACATGAGGTTTTTGACTTTAGAGAAGGTTTCCTTAGTATGCCAAGGTGATTGATAATTACACCAACCTCTGATGATAGGATTTAACTGTTTAATTAATGCTGATGCATCTACAGCTTTCATCTTGTTGCACCATTGGTTTAGTTGCTCATAATGCACTTTGACTTTTTCTTTGGAAGGTCTAATGATGGTTTTAAATCCTAATGGTTTCTTACTTGTAGTTTTTCCAGAATGATGTTTTCCTACTTGGAATTGTTTGATTTCAAAACCAAGAAAATGAAGGCCTGGTTCTTCGTTTTCAAACTTTTCTAGAGTGTGACATAATCTGGTTTTACTGGGCTTTAATTCGAGTCCGATTTCTTTTAGCCAGTTTTCTACTAACTCCTTACACTTGATTACTGGTTCTAGTTCTTCGCATAGAATTACAAAATCATCCGCATAGCGAATTATTCTAGGAGATTGGAAAGTTCTCTTGTAATTTTTCCAAGATTCTATCCAACGTCCTTTTTTATCGTTAGGGAAGTTGTTTTCTATATGTTGTTCTAGTCCGTGTAAGGCTATATTAGCCAGTAAGGGAGAAATTGCTCCGCCTTGAGGTACTCCTTCTGACGTGTTGTTGTAACCCTTCCTTTCTGCCCACTTACTAAAGTCAATGACTCCAGATTTGAGCCATGCTTTAATTTGTCGTGAGAGTTTGGGAAAAGTATTCAATTTCTTAATTAGTGCTTCATGGTTAATGCAGTCAAAACATTTGCTAATATCGGCATCAAGCACATATTTAGGCTTTTTGTTAATATTAGTAAATATGGCTGCGATTGCATCGTGACATGAACGTCCCATTCGGAAACCATAGGAATTTGGTTCAAATACGGCTTCCCATTCTGGTTCTAATGCCAGTTTGAGAAGACTTTGTTTTACTCTTTCTAGGATAGTAGGTATTCCTAGTGGTCTTTTTTCCTTCTTTCCCGGTTTGGGTATCCAAACCCTTCGAGTTGGTTGTGAATTACCATCTAGTTTCAATTTACTGACAAGTTCCATTCTTTCTGTAGGTTTCAAGGATTTTACCCCGTCAATTCCAGCAGTTTTCTTTCCCTTGTTTTGTTGTGTTACCTTCCTAGCTGCGAGTAATTTTCCGTAATATGAACTAACCATCATGTGCTGGAGTTTGCGGACTAACTTTTTATCACCTTGTAAGGAAGCTCTGTAGATTCGTTTTTGCAACTTAAATACTTGGAATTCTACTGTTTTCCAGTTAATTTTTCCCCAGGTATTCCATTTCAACTTTGATGTAATCGCCATACCAGAACTTGTTAATTGCTTTTTAACGAATGTACTTCTCATACAGCAGGTGAGCTATCAGCGTATCCTCGTCCATTACAGATGGGCATTTGCTTCTTCTCACATCTCTGGGGCTGGGTTGTTTCTTTGCGGGTAACTACTTTAACTATTAGTTAAAGAACTATCCCAGTCCTTGAGTCGTTCCTGTTTTCCGTTGATTCTGACTTTAGAGCTATCCAGTCCACCGGGAGCTTTTGGGTGACATCGAAACGAACTTAAATATTTTCGTTTCTCCCGGAAGCATCTCCTTGCCCATATTTCGAGCGTTGGGTATAAGCCTTATTGCCCAACTTCGTCGTAACGATGGTTTTCGGATATTCGCTTTCGCTGCTCATGGTCAGTTGCTTGCGTTACACCAGTTTTAGGCTACTAGTTTTATCGCTTTTAGTGCCGCTTCAGTGACAAGGATTACCAACCCTTGAAACTGGACATTATGCTGTCAACCTGATATCGAGGCGGAAGGACTTTCACCCTCACGGAGAACAAGTTTTCTCGGTTTCGGTTTTTGATTAACCTTCCCTGTTGACCAAGTGTTACTTGGTGAGGAGAACTTCAGGAATTGTTTCCTTGGTGTCTCCAACGACCCGCACAAATAAACCAACATCTATTCCCATCCGTTTGCAGATTCCAGCCGATGTCGAAGGAGGTATGAGTGGGTTGCAATTACTAATGGTAAGTGAAAATAATACCATCGCTCCAATTACTGTTGATTTACCCATCACTATCAAAGCAAAACTGCTTGTTCAACCCACCTCGATAAATTTTGGTGTTGTGGAAGTCGGGAATAAAACTGCAACTCAAACTTTAGTAGTTAGCAGTAACATATCTGGAAACGCAAAATTAGAACTACAGGGAAATTCTCAGGGTATTTCTGTTGTACAGCCAAATTTACCCGTATCTTTGCAAGTCGGAGAAACTAAAATTCCCGTTCAGTTGCAGGTTGCTGACAGTAATTCCGAAGGCGATCGCACTTTCAGTTTACAACTAGTCCCAGAAAATCCCCTTGCAAGTCCTGTCGCTGCTTCTATTCAGCTAAATATTTTAATTCCACTGTGGCGAAAAGTCATTACTTGGTCTTTATTCATACTACTATTATTATTAATTGCCCTGATAGTAATTTGTTTTATTCAGCGTCAAACACCTCTAGAATTGCTTCAAGATATCCGCACTCGCAAACATTTAGAAGGAGCGCTGCTAATCTTAGAACCATCGCCACATTCCTCAAAAGATGAGGAAATTAGTTTGACTAACCTGCACAAAACTCAAGTATACTTAAGTGATTTGATATCAGTAATTGATAAAAGCAATTTTGATGCTGAGTTAATTACAGTCAGGCAAGCAGGCAAAAAGAATATTGAGTTACGTTGCCGTAAAGGTAATATTTTTATCAACGAAAAAGAAGTAACTACAGATGAAATTTACGATGAGGACATAATTGAGATTGGTAACGTTAAGCTCCAGTTTAACTGGATTGAGCATCAACGAATAAATTAAATCATCTCAAAGGATTTTAGATTTTAGATTTTGGATTAATTCCACTGTTAACTGCTCACTGCTCAAAGGAGAGTTCATGTCACGTCCCACAGTTGTATTTCGTCCTACCGTCGTCATTGGATTAGGCGGTACAGGCTATGAAGTTGTACTCAAGCTCAAAAAACGATTCATTGATGTTTATGGTTCGGTACCAGAAATTATTCAGTTTCTTTCTATTGATACCACCGAAAATATCCAGGAACGGGAAAAATCCCCCGATGGTAACGCCGTGTTCCTAGAACCAAACGAGCTTTACGCTATATCCGTCGCAAATCCAGGTAACATGATTGGGGGACGCAATGAACACATTGATGAATGGTGGCCCAAACAAATTCCTTCCCACGGTATCATTAATGGTGCCGGACAGATTCGCGCCCGTGGTAGGTTAGCATTATTTGCCAAGGTTGGAGATATTAACAGCCTGATAGCGCAAGCAATCAATAAGGTACGCGGAATTCGGACGAGCAGACAAGCATTTTCTGATAACTTTCAAGTTTCCAATCGTGATGGTGTGGAAATCTTTATTGTTGGTAGTTTGGCAGGGGGAACTGGTAGCGGTACATTTTTAGATACAGCATTTTTAGCACGGCAATATCTGAATAGTTTCTCGAATATTACGGGAGTCTTTGTTTTACCGAGAGTTTTTTCCAACCTGGCTCAAACTCACATGGTAAAATCTAATGCTTACGGCGCTCTCAAAGAAATCGAATATTTTTGGAATTTATCGCCGTCTAATGCTTTAGAAATTGATTATGGTATTTCTAAGGTAAAAGTT
>JBHJOU010000616.1:0-5410 GCA_050329355.1 Rivularia sp. (in: cyanobacteria) | reverse complement strand
AAAATATGTTTATAACTAGTAAAAATTGAGTTGAAATCTCAAAAAAATATAATATTTTACAGACATCATTTGATTTTTATGGTGTTAAGATGTAAAAACGAAGTAATTAGCAAATCAGCGATAATAGGCGAGGAAAAAAATGGCTAACACACAAACTTTATTACAAAATTTTGGTCAGGTTTATGATAATCCAGTCTTACTTGACAAGAGCGTTACAGAGCCAGTTTGTGAAGGTTTTAACGTTGTCTTGGCTAGTTTTCAAGCACTATACATACAGTACCAAAAACATCATTTCGTTGTAGAAGGTTCCGAATTCTATTCATTACACGAATTTTTCAGCGATTGCTATGAAGAAGTGCAAGGTCATATCCATGAAATTGGAGAGCGTTTGAATGGACTTGGTGGTGTACCGGCTGCTTCTTTCACTAAATTAGCCGAATTATGCTGCTTTGAACCTGAATCCGATGGTATCTATTCTTGCCGTCAAATGATTGAAAACGACTTGAGTGCAGAGCAAGCTCTGATTGGTGTAATTCGTCGTCAAGCTTCTCAAGCTGAGAGTTTGGGTGATAGAGCTACACGGCATTTGTACGAGCAAATTCTGATTGAAACTGAAGAGCGTGCTTATCATTTATCTCACTTCCTGGCTAAAGATAGCTTAACTTTAGGATTTGTTCAATCTGCGAGTAATTAAGATTATTCTGCTCGAATTAACACAGGCTTTCCTGGATTTTACCGAAGGAAATTTTCCATATAATTCAACTTTTTAATTGATGGCAGAGGATACATCCCAATTCCTCTGTCATTTTTAATTATCTATTCAGTTAATTTATGATACTTTGACTCAAGTCTATACTAAATATTAAGTTTGAGAATTATTCTCGTTTATTTTTATTTGATTAATTTTAATTGATATTTTATTTATAGTAATTTCATCTTTTTGATTTAATTATTTGAAGTAATTAAAAGTATTTCTCAATTTATTAAAACTTCTTACTTAACTACTCGTTTTAGCCTGAAAGATTACTGAAAAAAAAACCGATGCTTGACGCACAGAACGCAGAGGGAAGAGATAAATAGAGAAAGCTAATTTTAGGGCGGGAAGGGAGCTGTATTTTTGTAGTGGGAGGGTCTGGCTTCCTAAGCATTTTGCTTCCTGGAACAAGCGAACTAAAAGTTTGTGCTTATTACCAAATAATTCCTTAGCCTAATGGCTTGTTTAAAATATTACATTAAATTAAGTTCCCAGAGGTTATAGTGTCAGACCCCTCATTTCGCGAGGTTTGACGGAATCTGTGGAAAAAATTTGGTCATGAAATCAATAAACCTTGATAATAAACTGCATAAGTGCTATCAAAGACCCTTAAAATAATCAGGATTCATATTCTCGTATTTAAAGGCAACAACTATGCCCCGTCGCGAAGACTTGCAAAAAATTTTATTATTAGGTTCTGGTCCCATTATCATTGGACAAGCTTGTGAGTTTGATTATTCCGGAACCCAAGCTTGTAAATCGTTACAGGAAGAAGGCTACGAAGTTGTGCTGGTAAATTCTAATCCAGCGACAATTATGACCGATCCAGAAACGGCTGATAAGACTTATATTGAGCCGCTAACCCCGGAAATGGTAGAAAAAGTCATTGCTAAGGAGCGTCCCGATGCTTTGTTACCAACAATGGGAGGACAAACTGCTCTCAACATAGCTGTAACTTTGGCGAAAAATGGCGTTTTAGATAAATATGGTGTGGAATTGATTGGGGCTAAGTTACCAGCCATTGAAAAAGCCGAAGACAGACAACTATTTAGCGATGCAATGACGCGAATTGGTGTCGCAATCTGTCCGAGCGGTACGGCTTCAACTTTAGAAGAAGCTAAAATTGTAGCTAAAAATATTGGCAGCTATCCGTTAATTATTCGCCCAGCATTTACTATGGGTGGTACGGGTGGTGGTATTGCCTACAATCAAGAAGAATTTGAAGAAATGGCTCAAGGGGGTATTGAGGCTTCTCCTGTATCGCAAATTCTCATCGATCAATCTTTGTTGGGTTGGAAGGAATACGAATTAGAAGTCATGCGGGATTTGGCGGATAATGTGGTAATTATTTGCTCGATTGAAAATATTGACCCAATGGGTATTCATACGGGAGATTCGATTACGGTAGCTCCTGCACAAACACTCACTGATAAAGAATATCAACGCTTGCGGGATATGGCGATTAAAATTATCCGCGAGATTGGTGTAGAAACCGGCGGTTCTAATATTCAGTTTGCCGTCAATCCTCTTACCGGGGAAGTGGTTGTAATTGAAATGAATCCCCGTGTTTCTCGCAGTTCGGCTTTAGCTAGTAAAGCTACGGGTTTTCCTATTGCTAAAATTGCCGCCAAACTGGCTGTAGGTTATACCTTAGACGAAATCAAAAACGACATTACCAAGGAAACTCCTGCATCCTTTGAACCAACTATTGATTATGTCGTCACCAAGATTCCCCGCTTCGCTTTTGAAAAATTCCCCGGTTCTTCCTCTGTATTAACAACTCAAATGAAGTCGGTAGGGGAAGCAATGGCTATTGGTAGGACTTTTAACGAATCCTTCCAGAAGGCTTTGCGTTCCCTGGAAACCGGAAGAGCCGGTTGGGGTTGCGATCGCGATGAAAAATTGCCTTCTGGGGAGCAAATCCGCGCTCAATTGCGAACACCCAATCCGGAGCGGATTTTTGCGGTGCGTCATGCGATGCAGTTGAAAATTAGTATGGAGGAAATTTACGAACTTACCGGGATTGATCCTTGGTTCTTAAATAAAATGCAGCAATTACTGGAGGTGGAAAAATTTATCAAGCGAACTCCTTTGCAACAATTGACAAAAGAGCAATTGTATGGAGTAAAGCAGTATGGTTTTAGTGACAAGCAAATTGCTTATGCAACCAAAACTACCGAAGATGTAGTTAGAGAACAACGCAAACAATTAGGAGTTATCCCAGTTTACAAAACTGTAGATACCTGTGCGGCGGAGTTCGTTGCATTTACTCCTTATCATTACTCGACTTACGAAGAAGAAAACGAAATCATTCCCAGCGATAAACCCAAAGTCATGATTTTGGGTGGAGGTCCCAACCGTATCGGACAAGGAATAGAATTTGACTATTGCTGTTGTCACGCTGCTTATGCTCTCAAGGATGCGGGTTATGAGACAATTATGGTTAACTCAAATCCAGAGACAGTTTCTACCGATTACGACACTAGCGATCGCCTTTATTTTGAACCGTTAACCTTAGAAGATGTTCTCAACATTATTGAAGCTGAGAATCCGGTGGGGATAATTGTGCAATTTGGAGGACAAACACCTTTAAAGTTAGCTTTACCCTTGCAGAAATATTTAGATAGTCCAAAATCTCCAGCAACCAAAATCTGGGGAACTTCTCCTGCTTCCATTGACGCTGCTGAAGATAGGGAAAAATTTGAAAAAATTCTTCAGGAATTGGATATTACCCAACCCCAGAATGGTATTGCTAGAACCTACGAAGATGCTTTGATTGTTGCTAAGCGTATCGGTTATCCGGTAGTAGTGCGTCCGAGTTATGTATTAGGTGGAAGAGCGATGGAAATCGTTTACTCGGATGCAGAATTAGAGCGCTACATGACTTTTGCGGTGTTGGTGGAACCAGAACATCCGATTTTAATCGATAAGTTTTTGGAAAATGCGACGGAAGTAGATGTGGATGCGATTGCTGATAGCACGGGTAAAGTTGTAATTGGTGGCATCATGGAACACATCGAACAAGCGGGAATTCACTCAGGAGATTCGGCTTGTGCGTTACCGACAATTTCTTTACCCCAAGGGATTCTCAACCAAATTCGTACTTCTACAATCAAGTTGGCACAAGCTTTAAAAGTTGTGGGATTAATGAATGTCCAATTTGCGATTGTAGGCGTTCAAACCTATTCTCCTCAAGTTTACATTTTAGAAGCAAATCCCCGCGCTTCTCGTACCATACCTTTTGTTTCTAAAGCAACAGGTGTACCGCTCGCGAAATTAGCATCTTTGATTATGTCGGGTAAAACTTTAGAGGAACTAGGGTTTACACAAGAAGTTATACCATCCCATATTGCTGTCAAAGAAGCAGTATTACCATTTAATAAATTCCCCGGTACCGATACCATTTTAGGGCCAGAAATGCGTTCTACAGGGGAAGTAATGGGTATAGATAGCGACTTTGGTAGAGCCTATGCGAAAGCAGAAATGGGTGCAGGAGAACATATACCCTTAAGCGGTACAGTATTTATATCGATGAACGACCGTGATAAAGCTGCTGCGGTGCCGGTAATTAAAGAATTTATCGAATTAGGATTTTCGGTAATGGGAACTAGCGGTACAAGACGAGTACTACAAGAAAATGGATTAGATGTAGAATTAGTACTTAAACTTCATGAAGGTCGTCCCCACGTTCTTGATGCTATCAAAAATCGTCAAATTCAACTAATTATCAATACTCCTTCCGGACAAGAAGCTCAAAGCGATGGTAGATTAATTCGACGCACTGCATTATCTTACAAAATTCCTATACTAACCACAATTGCCGGAGCAAAAGCAACCCTGGCTGCTATTCGTTCCTTACAAAATACTAATCTGGATGTGAAGCTGATTCAAGATTACTGTTTGGTTGACTAACAACAAGGTGAAGGGATGGGGGGATGGGGGGACAAGGGAATGGGGGACAAGGAGAATTTGACCTTTAACCTTTAACCTTTGACCTTTAACCTTTAACCTTTGACCTTTAACCTACATATACTTGTTTAAACCTTGTTTTTCCTAGCTTCTGTAGTCCAGTTCTTTTATATATGGGTATCTATCGTCAGGATGAACTGTCAAAATATATTTTGTAAATATTTGTAAATAAAAGACTTATGATGATGTAACCAGAGTTGTAAATCTATCTAATAGAATAAGCACAAAGTTTATTGCACAATAGCTCTGCTATCTTAAATAGGGCTTAATAACGGTTTTAAATAATTTGGGTAGAGGTTGCTTGATATGAATGAAATTAGGGTAGTTATAATTGAAGACCATAACTTAACCAGAATCGGTTTACGAGCGGCTTTGGAAACTCGTGAAACAATTAAGATTGTTGGTGAAGCTTCTAACGGAAATGATGGCTTAAATCTTCTCAAGAGTTTAAAACCAGATGTTGCTACCATTGATCTTGGTTTACCCGATATCGATGGTATTGAATTAACGCGAAGATTTCGACAATATCAAGCAGAAATTCAAAACGAAGATACAAAGCTGTTAGTTCTAACCATGCAAAACAGCGATGAAGCCGTATTAGCAGCTTTTGGTGCTGGTGCTGACTCCTACTGTATGAAAGATATTGAAAGCGATAAATTAGTAGAAGCAGTAGAAGCGACAGCTTCA
>JBHJOU010000020.1:0-2648 GCA_050329355.1 Rivularia sp. (in: cyanobacteria) | reverse complement strand
TTAAAGGTGGTGGTGCTGCACATACCCGCGAAAAAGTTGTAGATTATCTCGCCAATCAGTTTATCGTAGTTGTAGATAGCGGTAAATTAGTTAAGCGCTTAGGTGAAACTTTTGCGGTTCCTGTGGAAATCATCCCCATGGCAATTACCCCCGCCATGCAAGCTATTACCAAACTCGGTGGTAAACCAGAAATACGTATGGGTGTAAAAAAAGCAGGCCCCGTAATTACCGACCAAGGGAACATGGTTGTTGATGTTAGATTTGATAACATTAGCGACCCCGAAAACCTCGAAAAAACACTGAATAATATTCCCGGTGTTTTGGAAAACGGTATTTTCGTCAATTGTGTAGATAAAGTTTTAATTGGCGAAGTTAAAGATAATAAACCCGTTGTTCGGGAGATGTAGACTCTCCCCAGGTTCTACAAATTCATGTAAAGACGCGAAATTTCGCGTCTTTACAACCCGGCATAACTAATTAAAAGTATTTTTTATACCAAAACTCACATAATCACATCCTCCTTTAGATATATTTTTACGTAATTCACGATTTTTTTTTTCAACCTTTGATGTTTGTTTATTAAGAAATATTTCCATAAAATGAGAATAGGTGACAAAATTCACAATTCCTATGCCAGACACTTTAACAAAACTGACTTATCAAACCTTTCAACAAGGTAAAAGTATTTTTGGTTTAGCTCACAAAACCATAAGTACGGGGCTGATGAAAGCTTTATCTCCAGTCGAGAAGAAAGTAACACCGATTCCAACGGAGTTATTGCTGAAATTCCAGGAGCGTCTAAATAATTTATTAGAAGTTGACTGGGAAGATGCGGAAAAAGGTATATATCCCAAAAGTTTGCTTTTTGATAATCCTTGGGAAGACTTTTTTGTTTACTACCCACAACTATGGATGGATTTACCGCAAATTTGGGAGAGAGCTAAGTCGGACAAATATAAAGATTTTTCTGAAAATATAGATACGACATATTATCCCCAATATTATGTGCAGAATTTCCATCATCAAACTGATGGTTATTTGAGTGAATTATCTGCGAATCTGTACGATTTACAGGTAGAAATTCTATTTAATGGTGCTGCTGATGCAATGCGACGCAGAATTTTGGCTCCATTAAAAGATGGCTTAAAAGTATTCGCTGATGTACCACCACCTCAACAACGTATTTTAGATGTAGCTTGCGGTACCGGGCGCACGTTGAAGATGATACGAGCAGCTTTACCCCAAGCATCGCTGTTTGGTACAGACTTGTCACCAACCTATTTGCGGAAAGCGAATCAACTACTATCGGAAATTCCCGGAGAATTACCGCAACTGTTACAAGCTAATGCTGAAGAGTTACCTTATTTAGAGAACTACTTCCATGCTGTAACTTGTGTATTTCTATTCCATGAATTACCAGCAGTCATACGTCAGCGAATAATTGATGAAGCTTTCCGAGTCACAAAACCGGGTGGAACTTTTATTATTTGTGACTCAGTTCAGTTGAGTGATTCACCAGAAGTTGAACCTGCGATGCACAATTTTTATGAAACTTTCCACGAACCTTATTATCGAAATTACATGACTGATAATTTAGTGGAACGTTTGGAAAAAGCTGGTTTTGAAAAAGTTGAAATGCAGGTTCATCACATGAGCAAATATTTAATTGCTCGTAAACCATCAGCATAGGTTTTTGTTGATTAACGAATAATCCATGTAGAGACGTAGCATTGCTACGTCTTTATAAGTTTTAAGTGTAGTTAAAAAGCCTTTTTTTATCAAATAAAAGCAAAAAAACCAGAGGCTAATTTTGCCTCTAGCTTTAAATGTAAAAACGCAATACATAATATACAGATAAACCGATTAAAGCAAATTTGTAACCGAATAAAATAACTGAGTAATCTTGATTTTCCGCTGGAGAGCTTAAATAAAGTTACTTGTTAATTATGGTTATTTTAATTAGATAGAGAAACTCAAAAAAATCCAACCTCCCGACAGCAGATATTATCTGCTCAATTAATAAGAAAGCAGTTGCAGGAAATCTAAGCAACATAAATTCCTATTAGTTTATCCTCCATAAACATATTTAGATTAGATATTCTGCAAAGCCATCGCAGAAATCATACTCTAAAAAATATGAAGACAAATTGAGGATAAAACAATCAGTGGTAGAAGTGCGGGAGGAAAATTTTTCTTTGAGAAGCGGATCACGCTATAGACAGTCGATATAGGTATTTGATACTTGAGTTTGACTGGCTATTTATACAGACAGATGGAAATAAAACAATAACGAACAATTATCTAACAACGTCGTGTTGGAAAAATTATATCTGCACGAAGTGCAAAAGGTAAATGGTGATTTTAACACCCTAAAAGCGATACTTGAATGTACTTGAGATAACACGACTAACTGGTTCTATGCGTTGCATTCTTAGTGGAGATAAAGCAGAATTAAGCACGAATGGAATATTCTACAAACTCTCTACGTCCACTACCTCGATGAGGTGCTTTAGGATTGTTTGAATTAGTTCTACTTAATAGTAATTCTTGTTCTCCGGAGTTAGAAAACATTTGATTTACTAAAGTATCTTCAATTCCTTGGAAGGTAACAGCTAAGGAGCCGAATACGAAACTTGTAACTAAAAGTG
>JBHJOU010000964.1:0-2088 GCA_050329355.1 Rivularia sp. (in: cyanobacteria) | reverse complement strand
GGCTATAGCGAGTCAGAATTATTAGATTTAAGCTGGCAAAATATTACTCATTCAGATGACTTAGAAAACTGCAACGAATTAATGACTAGTTTTCTAAACTGTAAAACCAAAGATAATTCCATCCAAAAGCGATTAGTACATCAAAACGGTGAATTCATCAAAGTAAAAATTAATCTATCCGTAGTTTGCGATCGCCTTCACATTCCGCAATATTTTCTCTGTGTAGTTGAACAATGAACAATGAACAATTATCAATTATCAATTAACTTATTTTTAATAACTAACAGCATCAATCTTGGGAGTGTAGCGCCACAATTGATACAAATGTGTTGCGGGCATAGTTAAGTACAGCATATCCCCACCGCTGAGACAGGTTTCAAGTAACTCCCAACCGTGAATAGTTTGAGAATTGGTTTCTACATATAAAGGTACAAAATCGGCAGACATGGCTGCTTCTTTGACTTTTTGACCGCAAAAGGGATGATTCGGTGTAATTATTGTCGCAAAAGCTACCCATAAACTATCGGCTGTGATGCCATTGCCAAGAATTCTACCACCCAATGCGGCGGCGGCAAAAGCAGGTGCTGCAAGCTCTGCGGGACTTAATACTGCTTCAAAATCGAATACTTCCTGTGCCATACGGGCAAAGTCGGGGTCGGCATAATTTACTACTACGTGAATCTTTGGTGATAATCCTTTGGCTTTGAGGGCAATTTCGATGTTGGTTGCATCGTTGCCGGTAACGGCAATTAAAGCGGCTGCATTCGCTACATTACAAGACTTGAGAGTCTCTCGAAAGCTCGCATCAGCATGAATTGTCGGAATACCTAAACTGCGAGCAGTATTCACAAATTTACCGTTCCCATTGGGTTCAATGACTACAACTTCTTGTCCACTGTTATGAAGTTGCTGGACAATTTTGATGCCTAGTCCACCCAAACCACAGACAATATAGTGATTGCGTCGGGGTACTCGTGCTGCATCCCAAAATTGTTTAAAACGAGTTCCTAACACAAAATCGTTGAGCAAAGCATACCAAATACCAAATATCCCTGCTCCAACCAACATCATGATAATAGTGAATAGCTTAATGCTGTCAGGAGCTTGTTCGACTACTTCTTCGTTACCGCCTGCCCCCGTAATCATACCTACAGAAAAGTACAAAGCATCCACAACAGACATATTCAGTTCAGTAGATACATAAGTAAGAGTTGCTAGTGAAATAACGATCATTAACAACATTGCTCCTACCAACACTGATTGAGCGTGATGCCTAAATTGGCGTAAGTTAGTTATAACTTTCAGCAATTTTGCAATCAATGATTTACGAGTTGTACGGACTTGGGGTTGAGTACCGACAATTAGGCGATCGCCTTTTTGAAGTTCGTGTCCCGACGTGACTGCGGATACTAAATCTAAATCACCCTCCACGGGTAAATAATAAATCAGCATTCGCGATCGATCTTCCCATAATTCATTAATTTTACGACCGTTCCATGGGTGAAAGGAATGAATATATTCTTCGTGTATGGGCCAAGTTTGTTTAAATAATTTTATTTGTCCAATGGCTTTATTTCCTAATGCTGCAAAACTGAACACGGGTGCTGCTAATCCTGCAACACTCATACTCAAATGGTCTGGTAAAGTATAATCTAAACGTTCGCCTAAACTAGTATTAAAAAAGCGGTTGATTATCCGAATGCGGGGATTAAGCACCCGTGCTTGCATCATAATCCACAAGTTTAATGCATCATCACCTCCAGCTATCACTAAAGTATCTGCTTGTTGAATCCCTGCTGCTTTAAGGGTACTAGCTGCGTGCAAATCTCCTACAATCACATCTCCGGCTCTTTCACCGGAAATCGTTTGATGATGAATACCAACAACTAACGCTCCCTGCTGTCTGAGCAAACGAAAGATTTTATATCCAGTGCGTCCTAAATTACAGACAATAATTCTGGGTTTCATATAAAAGCAGCAAAATTACTACGAAAAGCTGCACTAACAAAAGGTTTATTCACATGATTACTCACCTACACCCATAAGAACTGTAACTGAACGCACGAGATTAAAAAGTAGTTAGGAGTT
>JBHJOU010000838.1:0-12649 GCA_050329355.1 Rivularia sp. (in: cyanobacteria) | reverse complement strand
GATAGTTACAAATCTTGTCATACAGAATTGTGAACTATAAGTAATAATCGAGAAGTTTTTATTTATTATTATTGGCAAGTTATGCTGAAAAATTTAAATCGAATTGCTAACAATCCGATGAAACATTACAACGATGAATGGATTGTCCAATGGTGTGAAGATAATGGTTGGACTGATTTGTATATCGAACGCTGTAATAACTTCTGGGCTTTTCCTCCGGGTGCAGTAATGCCAGAACCAATTCCCACAAAAGTTTTGAGAACAATTAAAGCAGAGAACGGATTAACTTGTGAAGAACGTATTTGGTCGATTGCAGCAGTAATTGCCACAATGATAGCGGCAGGTGTGACTTATTGGTTGAGATGTCCGATACCAATGGTTGCAGCCTTTGCATTTAATGCTGTGACTGTTGCTCAATTGGAAGTTGAAGATGCGTATTGAAGAGTGCGGATGTATTGGGGGAACCTTTTCCCCAGGAATATTATAAATAGGAATTTCCGTTAAAAGAATTAAGCTAATATAAAATATTTAAATAGCAAATAGCACTAGAAAAAATAATCTTTATTTCCTTGGTAATTTATATCTTGCACCATATACTATAGAAACTTATCGTCAAAATAATTATTAATTGTTTGATTTCGTTATTACCTAACTGGGACTGCAAGTCCCAGTCTGATAGCAGAAGTCCATTGAAATGGACTAAAAATATTACAGTGTTACGTTAGTTATATACAGCATATTTCATCTTTATGAAGCAGATTCGGACGGGCAGGGATGCCCATCCCACCCATTGCTTTATAATATGATGCTGTATCATAAAGAATGGGGGAATAGTTATCAATAATTATTCACTGCTGACCAAGTAAATTTTATGGTCTGTTAGCTTATGGTGACCGTCAGGTCATAGCCCCCGGATTTATCCGTGGATGTCCGGATTGTAGGCAATGTTGAAGCACCATTATTTTATTTATGGAGAACAATAATTACGAATTACGAATTACGAATTACGAATTACGAATTATATTCACTCCCATCTTTGAGTGTATTAACTGTTAATTGAACTTGCAGCATCTGTATCTAGGAATAAATGAGCTTGGGGTTGATTGCGGAGAATAGAAGCTGGAAATTCTCTAGTAATATTTCCTTGTAATAATTGTTTAATTAATTTAGCTTTACGTTTTCCTGGTGCAAGACAGATGATTTTTTTCGCCGCACAAATCATCGGTATAGTAAGGGTAAAAGCATATTTAGGTACACTTTCTAAATTAGGAAAATAACCACTATCTACTTGTTGCTGATGGTTGACTGCATCTAACTTCACTAGTTTTACCATATAGGGGTCATTAAAATCTGCTACCGATGGTTCATTAAAAGCTAAATGTCCGTTTTCCCCTATTCCCAAAAAACACAGGTCAATCGGTTGTGCTGTGAGTAATTTAGAATAGCGATCGCACTCTTGTAAAGGCTGCAAAGTATCACCTTCTATGTAGTGAAATTTCTGTGGTGAAATAAGCTTTTCGACACGTTCTCGGAGATAATATCGGAAGCTGGAAGAATGCTCGGCTGATATACCTAAATATTCATCTAAATGAAAACATATAATTCGCGACCAATCAATATCACTTAAATTAGTTAAAGCATCCAAAAATTGAAGTTGAGAATTACCTGTTGCAAATAATATTGTCGCAGTTTGGTTGTGATTAAGAATTTGCTGTAAATACTGTTGAACGATGGAAGAGACGGATAAAGCGAGTTCAGCTTCCGAATCGTAAATCTGAACTCCTAGGCTATCAACGCGGAAATCTTTTGTAGCGTTTGACATTTGATAACAAAGAATTATGTTGAATTAAGTAAACGAGTCGTCGTTCCCCGGTAAAGGTAGATTTTTCAAGTCGTCGTTACTCCGCCGATTCTCGGCGGAGCCTGCGACGACCGGCGTTCCCCGGTCTACCCATACACGCGCTAGTTACCATAGGTTGTCAGATTTTATAAGAATTCATCATAGTTTTTTGTAGGCTCGAATGCAGCAATTATTGCGGAAAACCACAAAATAATCTAAGCTATTTGATAAATGTTTATATTTTTTTACAGTTCATCAGAATAAATTATGCTAAATGGAATTGCTGATTTTGCAGATTTGCAATTATGGAAGTTTCTAAATTGTCATCAATAATCTCAGAGTGCCATTTTTGGATACAGATGATAATTATTATCCATAAAATTAGAAATTCCTATGGATAGAAAACAAAGGTTTATAGTCACCACAGATAAGTTAAATGGAGTTTAAATTTATATTCAGTAATAGTTAATTAAATCCTAAAACTCCTGTCTTCTAAGGATTTTAGACTATTAACCCTTGAGTAGCACACTAATTGAGTTTCAGTGGATTCCCGGAAGATTACCTAGATATATCTCAAATATAATCTAGAACATATCCAAACAAAGTCTATAATTATTATCAAGTACTTGCATTTTATACAGGCATCGGTTACATTCGGATATAAAGTTTAACTCTCAATTCGGGAGAAAATCTGGGATTACATCAGCTTAAGCAAGCATGAGTTAAGTAGACCTGTAAAACTTTTCTCATTCTGACAATAAATGCTTGGTGTAAAACTACTACTTTTAGACTATTGCCAAAAATCTCAAAGCTTCCCACTCCAAGTAGAAATTCTACTTTTTGGTGATGCTTTTCATACAATCTATTTTTTTGTAAATTTATTGAGAATTATTTGCAATATACTTATAAATTTAGATATAGTAAAAACGTATAAACAAAAAGCTTTGAAAATCCAAGGATTTTCAAAACGTGGAGGTTGATTTACGGTTAAAGTAGCTTTTTTGACAATGGTTTTAATCAATAATTTACATATACTTTTGATTTCCATGATGATGCTTCCCGGTATTCACTTGTAAGCTGAAGTATTAAAGGTATAGATAAGTTTTTTGGAAAGAATCAACCTGTATAAATGAAACATAAAAAATATGTATAACAGCGAAGAATCAAGGCAAATACTCAGTGAAAACCCCAAGGCTCAAATGAAGAACGTAGAAAGAATACATAAAACTCATGAATTTATAACTATCTATAGAGGTAAAATTTTATCTTTTGCAAAATTTATCAAACTGTTGGTAGCATTTTTTTTAGGACAAGAGAATTTTCATCAAGAAAGTGTTATAAAAGTCCTATTAGGAAAACAGTTAATTAATCAATTTGATTACTACATAAGTATTTCTGTTTGCAGTTTAAACCATTGCAACGGAATTATGATTGAGAAATCTTAGTAGTTAGGATGATTTGGAAGGGAGTCGATAGTCAAACTATCTATGTGTAATATCCTGTTTGTAAAAATACACGACCCATATAAAATAAATGAGTACAAATTTTTGTTCTGATAATTCACGAGAAGTAGGGGAAGATATTATTGGTACTGCAACCAATAATCAGACTTATGTATTGATAGAATGTCCACCTCCGTGGAATTCCGATGCTTTTAGTTCTAAATGGGTTCCGGATAATTTGCGGTTATTAATGGAAGAGGCAAAAACAGCTAAACTACCGATTAAGTTTCAGTTAATTGCCAATGATTTATCGCATAAAGTAAACTCTACAACGCTTCTGATTTATCACCAAGAAAAAGGAGAAGGTAAAGGTTACTCGAAGCGAGAATTTAAGCTAGAAAATATCGAACAAGCAGCGGCAACTATTAAAAAATGGTTGTGGAGAAAAAATCTCAAATATGAAATAGATGCAACTACCACAAGAGATATATTAGTTTGTACTCACGGTAGTCACGATAAATGTTGTGCAAGATACGGTAATCCGTTTTATTTCCACGCGAATAATACTATTTCAAGTTTAGGTTTGGATAATGTGCGGATTTGGAAATCCAGTCATTTCGGGGGACATCGATTTGCACCAACAATGATAGACTTACCACAAGGAAGGTATTATGGCAATCTTGACCAAGAGTCATTTAAGTCAATATTGACTCATACTGGTGATATTAAGTGCTTTAAGGATATTTATCGGGGTTGGGGAATTCTACCAAAGTCGATTCAAATTGTCGAAAGAGAATTAATTCTGCGTTATGGATGGGATTGGTTTAATTACAAAGCAGCAGGTAGAATTATCGAAGAAAGTTTGGATAAGAGTAGTGTACTCGCAGAGTTAACTTTTGAAAAACCCGACGGTTCTGTTTATGTCTATCAAGCTAAACTTGTTAAAGACAATAGCAAGACACAAACACTCAAAACTTCTTGTAATGCCAAGCACGAAACTGTCTTATTTAGATATGCTGTTGCGAATATGTGGTTAGCTTCTAGAGAGTTGGTGAAAGTAGCAAGTTAATTTGAGTTTATTGCTTGTGATCATATTACTAGCTCCCATGGATATTAATTCTCTTCGTTTAATTCCAAGGAAAGCACTTTTTGTTACCGGGTGTTCTATCCAATGGTGTTGTCTATAGTTTAGATTGAGTTTATCAATGGACTAGAATTTTTTTAGTCCCGTAATTTGTCCCGTAAAAATATATTTGACTCAATCAGGTAAATTATTTGGGTCAATACCTTGAGATAATAAGTAAGCGATTAACTTTGCTTTTTGTTGACGTTCTTGTTCAATTAATTCTACTGCCTAAGGTAAGAGTTTATCAGCTTCATCCCACCAACGCAACCAATATCCGGTTCGAGCTTCTTTTGTACCTTGCCAAGTTCCTAAAAATAAGTTCATCGAAGTGATAAAATGACGACCATTGGGGTTTGGCAATTGTAATTTATATCGTCCGTTTTGTAGATGATAAAATTCTAATAAACCCCCATTTGGATCAAAAATAATATAAACAGGTACTTTTAAAATTTGTTCGTAAAAAAACCATTTTCCTGGTGGATAGGTTGGTTTAACAGAATATTCTTCACCTGGGGTTTCTGATAAGAATTCTATTACTACTGCCGGAATATCACCTTCTAATAATGGTGTATAACTTCTACGGTCTGGTAAAATCGATTTTACTGATGGAATATAAACCCAGTCTGGTGCTTTGGCAATAAATTGTCCATTAATTGTCGCACAAAGTCCAAAATTGGATGCAATTAACGTTTGGGGTTGAATAAACCCGGATATTTCTAAACTTTCCCGCAATGCACCTGCTAAAAGTGGTTGCCCAGTATTTTCCACTGGTTCATTCTCAAGTTGAAAATCTTCGGGTAAAGCTTCCCAAGATATTACCAGTTCAGTTGAGGACTTGGATTTACTAGTTTGGGTTGCCATAAATACCGCCTATAGGTTATTGACCATTGAGTTACCTATCCGGCCTAATACTTAAATACTTATCCATACGAATTTTATTGATAATATCATAAATTTGATATTCTTTTGCACCCAAGGTTTTGAGTAAATGAGTTCCTAATTCTAATGCTGCTTCAAATTCTGGTTGCACGACTTCTTTTGCACCCATTTGAGTCAGGATATCGATTTCTTTATCAGAGTGCGATCGCGCAATAATATCTAACCCAGGAGCGATTGACAAAGCGTGTTCTAATAGGGTTCTAGTGCTGGTAGCATCGGGTAAGGCAATTACTAAGGCTTTTGCTTTTTCTAAATGTGCTTTTTCTAAAACTAATTCAGAATCAGCATCACCAAATAGGTAAGGAATTTTTGTGCTTCTAAGTCTTTGGATTGCCGGTTCGCAATTATCAATCACCAGTAGTGGATAACCTTGATTTTGTAAGATTTTGACTACAACTTGTCCAACTCTACCATAACCTGCGACAACTACATGAGAGTTGATAGTATCTGGAATAAAAAAACTTTTAGGTGCTTCAAAACGTCGTAGATATTTGAATAAAAACGGTGTTTGTGTGAGTATATTGGCTACTTTGGGCGCTCTTTCAAATACAATTGGAGTCACAACTAAAGTGATTGCTGTAATACCTAAAAGCAAAAGATAAACTTCTTCAGAAATTAGTTTTAATTCTAAACCAGTTAATTCTAATACAAAGGAAAATTCACCTATTTGATTAATACCAAGAGCAGTAATTACTGCTGTTCTCACAGAGTAACCAAATTTCAAAACAATGGGAAATACAATTGCAGCTTTACCTACCATAATTAATGTTACTAAGCCTAAAATTAACCCGAAATTATTAATCAAAATAGTTGGGTTAATCAACATTCCAATGGAAGCGAAAAAAAGACTAGCAAAAGTGTCACGTAACGGTAAAACTTTCGCTAAAGCATGGTCTGCATAATCGATTTCTGATATCATTAAACCCGCGACAAAAGCACCCATTTCAATAGAAAGACCAAGAGCCGCTGTAATTAAAGCCACTCCTAAACATAAAGCTATAATAGTTATTAAGAATAATTCGTCACTTTCAGTTGCTGCAATATTACGAATCAAACCCGGTACAACCCAACGACTTAAAATAAATGCGATCGCCCCAAATGCAATAACTTTAACTACAGCTAAAAACAAAGCCGGAGCAATATTTTCGGGTTGTTTCAATGCTGGCAAAATCGCTAACATGATACCCAAAGCCAAATCTTGAACGATTAAAATCGCCAACATAATTTGACCGTGAATTGTATAAGTTTCTCCTTTTTCGGTAAGTGTTTTTAATACTACCGCTGTAGAAGAAAGGGAAAATACTACACCTAAAAATATTCCTTGTGGCAATCCCGAAGCCCAACCAAAAATAACAGTAATTAAAGTGACGAGGATAGTCGTTAATCCGATTTGTAGTAAACTACCACTAATAGCAATATCTTTGACTCGTTTAACCTCGGCAAAAGAAAACTCTACACCCAAAGCGAACAGCAAAAAAGCAACACCAAATTCCGCTAAAGATTTGATTAAATTGACATCGTTTAATAATTTAAAGCCAAAAGGACCGACAATTAATCCACTAGCAAGATATCCTAATAAAACAGGTTGACGCAGTTTGTGAGCGATATATCCACCCAGCGCCGATGCTGCCAATACTGTAGTAAAATCTATAATTAAACTATGCCCTGATGCTGCCATGTCTTTCCTTTTTTGGTACGCTGTTTTTATTATTAGGTTAGCGCTATATGTATGAAGGTATCGGCGGAATCTATCAGAATTATATATAAAGTTAATTACTCTACAGAATTAGTTGAAAATTTTTGGGATGGCAAGGTTATTCAAATATCAACAATCAGTGAAGTCTTGAGGATATAGGGAATATTTATCAAGAAATAATACTTAAATCTATTGTGATATTTCCAACTTTTTTTTGATGTAAATACTCATATACTAAGATTGTGTTTTAACAAAAAGTCAATTACCTATTTTGGTATTAAAAATTTTCCAATGGCTAATACTCAACATTTGCAAAAGTTGAACCAAGGTACAGAAAATTGGAATCAATGGAGAGAAAATAATCGAGAAATTCCTGATTTTAGTAATACTGACTTAACTCATATCGACCTTTGTAACATGAATCTTCAAGGTGCGAATCTTGAGGGTTCTAATCTAAATGGTGTTAAACTGATTTCAACTAACCTTAAAGGTGCTAATCTGAGTAGTGCAAATCTCTGCGATGCCGATTTATGGGATGCCAACCTTAACAATGCTAATCTGAGTTTTGCAGACCTTTTGTGTGCAAATCTGACAAGTGCAAATCTGACAAGTGCGAACCTTAAAGGTACTAACTTAAAAAATGTTACCATTGATTCTTCCACAAAAATAGATAAGAAATGGCGTTTAGTTTGGGAACTTGTCACCGGAGGAGGTCAAAATAAAAATCTTAAAGATCGGAAACTTAGCAATGCCAATCTGAAGAATGTTAATTTTTGTAATGCAAATCTCCAAGGTACTAACCTCAGTCATGCTCTATTATGGGGAACAAACTTTAGTGGTGCTAATCTAAAAAGTACCAATTTTCAAGGTGCTGATATTACGAACAGTGACTTTTCTTTAGTTGTAAATTTAACTCCTCAACAAATCAAAGCTGCGATAAATTGGCAAAAGGCAAAATACGACTTGAATTTTCGCGTTAAACTTGGCTTGGTATAGCAGTGTGTTTGATTAATAACATATTGTTGGAGAATATTGAATCAATTGTTAAATTTGCTGCATTAAAATTATTGCAAAATCAGTTTTTTGACTATTTGCTCATTAGGAAATGTAAGTCTTTACTAAAATCGAATTTATCCTACCATTTTCAGCGTTTCGGGCTACTACAAATACCTAATTTTATTCAAACATCAAACCGGATTTCTATATATAATCAAAAAACTATAGGTATATTTCAAAATCTCAAGTTAAAAATATTTCATATACATCGTATTTTATCTAACACTCGCATTCCTAGACAAGTAAATCAACAAGCTATACACTTTCTTGATTTGCCAACAAAATATTAATAAAATTGTTTATATTATAAAATAAATATAATTTATATTCTGTTTTTTGGAGAATATATTGTAACTTTAATCTTACATTGAATAATCATTTGATTTTGATACTTTTTAGCATGGAAACCCTGCGTTTGTATGATTTTTTACCATCAGGTAATGGCTATAAGATACGTTTGTTATTAACACAAATTGGTATGCCATTTGAAAGAATAGAGATAAATATATTAGAAGGAGAAAGTAGAAATCCCGAATTTTTAAGCAGAAATCCCAACGGTAAAATACCAGTTTTAGAAATTGGTGAGGGTAAATACTTAGCAGAGTCAAATGCAATATTAATGTATCTAAGTGAAGGAACAGAATTTTTACCTTACAACCGTTTTTTAACAGCACAGGTATTACAATGGTTATTCTTTGAGCAGTCTAGTCACGAACCATTTATCGCTACATCTAGATATTGGATTTCGATTTTAGGTAAAGCAGAGGAATATCAAGAAGCATTAAAAGAAAAGCATGAGCGCGGTTATCAAGCGCTGGAAGTGATGGAAAATCATTTAACCGGGAAAACTTTCTTTGTTGGAGAACGTTATACAATTGCCGATATTGCTTTATTTGCTTATACCCACGTTGCAGATGAAGGAGGATTTGATTTAAGTCGATTCAACGCGATTCTAGCTTGGATAGAAAGAGTCAAAATGCAACCGGGGTATATCGGAATTAATCAAGGATAATAATAAATGGGAATAGGGTTGGAGGGAATAAGAGACGCGAACCCTTGCGTCTCTACAAGGGTTCAATTGACACTTAACATGAGTTCCAACTATTAAGAAGTCGGGTTTTTTCCCTGAAATATCTGTCACAGAAGATAACTATAGCAAATTTCAGTTGAGTTCAATACACTAAAACCTCACCCCCTTCCCCTCTCCTTCGTAAGGAGAGGGGTTAAGAGGGCGGGGTGAGGTAAAATTTATATTCCATTCAACTGAAAACCGCTATATTATCAAAACCCGACTTCTCACCTACACATTTTATTCCCTAGGTACTAATAAAAGAGTTGATTTTGTATTTTGATCAATTTTGTCATCTTCCCAAAGCATGGAATGATATTTAATATCGCGCCACGGTTCAATCATATCAGTATAGTGAGGATTGAATGCGTGTCCCGATTGTCCAGTACTATGAATTGCTTGGGAGTTATCAAAGGAGGCTAAATCAACAATCATCCGTAATGAAGGAATATGAGTAACTTCAAAAGATGATTGATTGGCTTTCCAACGGTTAGCATTGACAGTTTCTCCATCTCCTGCTGCTGCAAATGTTCCCCGATTAAATAGTCTTTCAATCAAAGCAACTCCTGATTTACCTAAAGTAACGTTGCGAAAGTTGATTTGATGGAGCTTTCCCCAAGTCCATTTTTCGGGATTGTAACCTAAACTATTTTTTAATTCTGCTACTGCTTCTACTAATGCTTGCTTAAAAATCTCATCCCGGTTTTCCACTTGTGGTGTGTTGCGATTATCCCACCATAAATTATCTGGTTGTTCCATTAAATTCTTCACAACAGCATACCAGCGATCGCCACCATCGGGATGATAATCTAAAGGTAATTCATCGTGGAATGTCAACGCTAATAATTTTTTCCAAAATGTCTCGAAAATTGCCGATGCTGGTGATTCTATCTTCAGTTGAAAATCCCAGTTGAGTAACAATTGACGCGCATTTTCGGTTTGGGAATCATCAAAATCAATCGACTTAAATATTGGGATCAAATCCCGTGCATTGATATCCAGGTTATCACCTTGGATAGACTCAATATCAGCCAAAGTTAACAGTTTATTAGTATCAGAAATCATTTCTTCAATACGTTTTGCACGATACCCGTGAACCCAATCTTTAGTAATCACATAGGGGTAACTTTGATCAACTATGGCATTATTCGCGGTAACAATATATCCTCGCGATGGATTAAGACTATGAGGTGATTCTTCAAAATCAATATAACCAATCCATTCGTATTCATCATTCCAACCAGCTACCGGATAGCGTCCATCTCCTTGTTTACGTATGGGAGTTTTACCAGTCATTTGGTAGCCGATATTTCCATCAATATCTGCGTATACTAAATTCTGAGCCGCAATATCAAATTTACTCGCAGCTGCACGAAATTGCGGCCAATTTTCAGCGCGATTTATTTCTTGGATAGCAGTAATTAGCTGGGAAGGTTCTAAAACAGTCCAGCGTAGAGAAACAGCGTAATTTGTCGGGATATTTACTGATGATTTAGGAAATTTTTGTAACGAAGGTAGAACATCGGAAAGAATCGCACCGTGTTGAGTGTAGCGGACAATTTGATTTACTGGTTCGGAGTCAGCAACTTGAATTTCTTCGTTGACAAGCTGCATATCCACCCACTTACCATTCATCTCATATTGATTCGGATTTTCGGGATTGATTTTTTCTACATACAAATCCATGGTGTCGGACATCACATTAGTTACACCCCAAGCAATGCGCTGATTATGACCTACAATTACCCCCGGTACTCCCGCAAAGGAAAAACCCGTAACATTATAAGGACAATTATTACTTATTGAATTGTTTGTTGAAATACAGTGTAAACCAACTTCATACCAAATTGAAGGCATTTGCACCGCTAAATGGGGGTCATCGGCTAAAATCGGTTTACCTGTTACTGTACGTTTCCCGGAAATAGTCCAACTGTTGGAACCTACACCTATCCGAGTACCACCGAGAATTTCTTCTATGGCAGTTACATTACTAGCAATCGATTTCAACTCAGGGGTAATATCTGAAAGAGCGAGTAAATTTATATCTTGTTTTGTTTTTGTTTTTTCTGCTTTTTTCGCTACTTTGAATTCAGGTACAATTACAGGAAAATCATCAGGATAAACCGGGAAAAGTTCCTCTACCCTCTGTTGAGGAAAAGATTTTAGCAGGATACTACGTTCAATTTCATCACCCAAATTTGTACTCAGGTCATAAGCCATAACTTTACCCCAAAGGATAGAATCAATTGGCTGCCAAGGTTCCGGACGATATTGGCGATGTATCAGTTTTAATACTGTATATTCTAAACTTAAAGCGCTACCTTGATGACTTGCTAAATAACTATTTACACCTTGTGCATAAGCTTGTAAATTTGCCTTTGTCTCGGCATCTAATGTGGTAAATTCCTGCTCTGCTATGTGCTTCCATCCCATCGTCCGTAAAAATTTATCCTTGTCTAACTGCGACTCACCAAACATTTCTGAGAGTCTTCCAGCGCCAATATGTCGCCAAAAATCCATTTGCCAAAAGCGGTCTTGAGCGTGGACATAACCTTGTGCTAAAAATAAATCATGGTTAGATGTAGCATAAATTTGCGGAATTCCCCATTCATCTCGTAGGACTTTGACTTGATTTTCAAGTCCCCGAATCGCAATTGTGCCGTTTTCTTGAGGAAAAGATTTTCTCAGTGTGTAAGTAGTTAATCCTGCTAAACTTATAATTAATACTAGAATTAATATTCCAATATTCTTAAATACTGCTCCAAACCCATCTTTTTTAAGATAATTCATTTAATTTATCCATCAACTTGCCAACTGTATAATTACGGTTAAATAAGCGATATTATACAGGTTTGCAGGCATTATTGAACGGATGGCTAGAAATAAATAAATTAACGTTTGGTAGTAAAAACGTTAGTGAACATCATTAAGAAACCTCCGATGAGAATTGATAATGCCAGCCCTGCGGTAACTAAATCGAGTATGTTAGTATTTTCCATTTTTTTAGTTGTTAGTGGTTAGTTGTTGGTTGATGGAAAGAAGTCGGGTTTTTATGAGAATTTTCTGGTGTTACCGATATTTATATAGCAATCCTAAATCATATATGAGAATTTAGATCCTCGACTTCTTCAAGAAGTCGGGGATCTAAACACCGTGATTTCGATACATACAAATAGGATTGCTACAGTAAAAACCCGACTTCTGTAGCAGTTATCAGTACTTACAAGTTGATGAAGGAGGTAAATTCAGGAATTTAACTGATAACTGTTAACTGTTAACTGATAACTGATAACTGATAACTGATTTAAAAATCAACTCCACGTTTGGGTTCTACTCCATGATTAGCATAATGTTTGTGACAATAGACTTCAGAATGAACGCTGGCTAATTCAAAGTATTCTGGTTGATTTTGGCAACGTCCTGTGATAATTACTTCTGTATGACGAGGTTTGCGAAGTAATATTTCCATAATCGGCTCCAC
>JBHJOU010000092.1:0-3819 GCA_050329355.1 Rivularia sp. (in: cyanobacteria) | reverse complement strand
AGTTTTCTCAACTTTTCAGCTAAAGTTTGATACTTCTGTGGAATCTGCTCAATTATCTGTAAAATTAAATCTGCATCCACCTCTAAAGCTGCTTGATGTAGTGAAGCAATCCATTCTTTGGACATGACACTGAGGTCTTTAGAAGTTAAAATAATTTGAGAATTTGCTGGTAAATTATTCTCAGTTTCAAGATTATCTTCTTCGTAAATATATTTAACCCCCAAATATTGACTCATTTTTTCAAAAATAACTTCTTCTTGAAACGGTTTATTAACCAAATCATCACAGCCTGCGGCAAAAATTTCTGCCTGTTGCTCCGCAAAAGCACTTGCAGTCAAGGCAATTACTACCACCGGATGATGATTCTGCGATTGAGCTTTAATCAGCCTTGTAGCTTCATAACCATCCATAATAGCCATCCGCATATCCATCCAAATTAAATGCGGCTGCCATGTTTCCCAGATGGCGATCGCCTCTTTGCCATTAGCAGCACTACAAGTATCAAATCCTACGGTACTTAGTAATTTAGTTAGTAAATCGCGGTTTTCTAAACGGTCATCTACTACAAGAATACGATAATTAGGTTGAGATGGGGCAATTTTGATTACCTGCTTTTTGACTAATTGTATTTCTTTTGCTTTGGGTAAGCTAATTTGAATATCAAAGCTGAAGCTAGAACCTTCTTTAACAGAACTGTTAACATAAATATCACCACCCATTAACCGCACAAATTGACGGCTAATCGCAAGCCCTAAACCAGTACCACCTCTAGCTTGAACACCACTAGCAGTTTGTACAAATGGGTCAAAAATTTGGTCTATTTCTTCCGGAGCAATACCTTTACCCGTATCTTTAATCTCGAAATGTAGGGAAGCAGGAATCACGAAGTTATGGTTATGACTAACTGTTAAAATTACTCCTCCTATCTCTGTAAATTTAATCGCATTACCTAATAAATTAATTAAAACTTGGCGCAGCTTACCTTGATCGGTAATAATAAAGCGAGGTAAATTTGCATGAAAATCAAACTTCAAAAATAATCCTTTAGCAGTTGCTCGCAGTTGAAACATTTCCTGAAGATTATCTAATAAAAGATGTAAATCAAAAGATTTTGAATGCAAAATAGTACGTCCTGCTTCAATTTTTGACATATCTAATACATCATTAATTAAACATAGCAAATGTTCGCCGCTGCGGTTAATAGTTGTTAAAGATTCCCGTTGTTCTAAGGACAGCATTTTATCTCGTTTCATCAACTGTGCAAATCCTAAAATTGCATTCAAAGGAGTGCGTAATTCATGACTCATATTTGCCAGAAATTCACTTTTTGCCCGATTAGCAGTTTCCGCTTCTTGTGCTTTTACTTCCAATTGAGAACTGTAATTTTCCGAACGTCGGCGATACATACTTAATTGTAGAGATAAATAATAAACACCTAATAATAAAACTCCGGCGGATGCTAAACCAATTAACATAATTGTATTGGCTAATTGACGTGCCGGAGCAAATGCTTCTTCCTGGGTTATCTCAACTAACAATGCTAAATCTTGGTCATTCAGCCAACGATATTCTCCTAAGGTTGCAATTCCTGCATGATTGCGGTATTCCCCAGCACCACTAATACCACCCATCGCTAAATCAATGCCTTCAGAACTAATATCTTGATAACTTTTGCGATACCCTGAAAACGTCATATTATTGGCAATAAATGTTTTTTTACTTCTTCCTAAAGAACCAACCAAATAGGTTTCACCAGTCTTACCCAAACCCGAACCTTCTCGAACAATTTCGTCTATACGTTCTAAATTCAGATTTGCTAAAACAATTCCTTGACGAACTCCAGCATCATCACGTAAAGTTTTTGCAAAAGTAACTGCGGGTTTACCTGTTTCTGGTGAAACATAAAAAATCGGAGCAAATTTATTTCCACCCCAAGTTTTTTCCACATAACTAACATTTGCTAATAATTCATATTTACCTACACGGTTTATATTACTAGAAATAATTATTTTATTACTACGATTTAGAAGCGAAATTTCCTGTAAACTTGGTTTCAAGCGTTTGATTTGTTGCAAGTATTCATCGATACTTTTAGAAGTTACTTCGTATTCAGATTCAGATATATTTGAACTAAGAACTGCTTGTAATTTTGCTTTAACATCAGCAAATTCTGTGATAAAAACAAAATCTTCTCGCTGCAAATCAAACCAACGATTAATTTGTTTCTCTTTAAGTGTTGCTATCACATTCAAGCGTTCAAAAGCAGCTTTTTTCAGAGCATTTCGGGCATTAATAAATGTTACGCCTCCCACTACACCAACAGTGATTAGAGATAGTAATAAAAAAGAACTTGCTATTTTAGTTGTTAAATGTTGCTGCCAAAATTTCATTTTTTCATAGATAAAGTTATGAGTTAGTAATTAGTAATTAGTAATTAGGAGCTAAGAGCTAAGAGCTATAAAAGTGGAAAGTACCACTAATTAGCAATTCCCTGTTGCCAATTCTCTTTCAACTATTCTCCCACTCTTGATAAATTAATTTAATTTCTTTAATTGCTTCATCGGCTGCTTGCTCTGGTGTAATTTGATCAACAACAACTCTATTAATTGCTTTTCCCCAAACATTTCTATCTAAAACTTGGCTGTAAGCAGGATTTTGGGAAATATAAAAATAACGAATTCTACCTCCAGTAAAAGTTTTAGTTGCATCAGAAATATGAGAGTCATTGGGATTCGTCCAAAAAGCATCTTGCCAAACAGGTTTTGATACTGGTGAATTACGTCCTCCTGCTTTGATTAGATAATCCTTCATTACCTCTGTTTGTACTACATACTTCAAGAAATCTTTAGCCAATTTCTGATTTTTTGATTCAGCTAGAATTACAGCTTGCTCAGCCATTGTTAAATGTCGCATCGGCTTACCGTTTGGTTTATTGGGAAACTCCAAAATACCTAATTTTTTTTGATAAATATCGGCATCTTGACGCACTGCTACAGGAATTGAAAGAGTCGCATTAGGAGTCATGACTATCTCGCGATTCAGTATACTGCGATTATTATCTGGATTTAACCATTTTAAAGCTGCGGTCGGAATATAACCTTGCTCGTAAAAGTTATGATACCACTTTAATACTTTGACAATGCCTTGACGTACTTTTGCATCATCAATTAACAGTTTTCCTTCAGCGTTGACAATTTCGATATCGTAAGCTTCTAAAATTTGTTCAAATAAGTAATAAGTATCGCCAGCTTCTGGTGAAAGAGTAAAACCCAAGCTATAGATTTTAGGTGTATTATTAGAATTATTATTTGATTTATGTTTCTCCCGTAAGTCGTCTTGAACCTGTTTCCAAAACTCCCAAAAAGCATCCCATTCTTTTGGTATATCTTGTTCGTTACGACCGACTTCTGCTAATAAATCCCGCCAGTAGTAAATATGCATTGTTCCCTGATGAATTGGAACCGCATAATAATGACGTTTTTTCTCAACATTATTATAAAAATTAACTGTCTGTAAAATATCTTTTGGATAAAGATTTTTAATCGGATTAATAATATCAGAAACATCCAATAACTTATTGTCCCAAGCCAAGCGAGAATTTGGAGACCTTTCAGCCTTAAAACTCATCACAATATCAGGAGGATTACCAGCTTTGAGTGACCTACGAATTTTCTCTCCTAAAGAATCGGTTGTATAAAAAACTAAGTTGATTTGATTTTTAGTTTTGTCTTCCCAATGACGTACAAGCGAACGCAGTGCTTCATCTTCTTCAGGATTAAAGCCTTTATCCCACCAAATATTCAAAGGCTTTTGGATAGA
>JBHJOU010000382.1:0-6429 GCA_050329355.1 Rivularia sp. (in: cyanobacteria) | reverse complement strand
GATAGTTATCATGCCAGGTGTCTAAACACCACTCCCATATATTACCATGCATTTGATATAAACCAAAAGAATTAGGAGAAAAATTTTCGACATCTATTGTTTGTTGGCGAAATTGACCTTTTGGTGCATCAGCGTATGTCTCATTACCATTAAAATTAACTAACTCAGTGGTAATCGTTTCGCCAAACTGGAAGGGTGTAGTAGTCTCAGCCCGACAAGCAAATTCCCATTCGGCTTCACTAGGTAAACGATAAGTACGTCCCGTTTTTTCACTCAGTTTTTTGCAAAATTCCACTGCTTGATTCCAATTTACAGTTTCCACGGGTCGGTTCTCCCCTTTGAAGTTGGAAGGATTTTCACCCATAACTGCTTGATACTGGGCTTGGGTAACTGCATACTTTCCCATAAAAAACTCAGGCACCGTAACTTGATGCTGGGGTCCTTCAGTATCTAATCTCTGAGCTTCTCCTGGGGGTGAACCCATTGTAAAGGTTCCCCCTGGAATTTGTACCATCTCCAAAGGGAGATTATTGCCCAAGTCTTCTACAAAGTATTTTGCTTGACGGTTGCGACGGTTGATGATGGTTCCCCGTGCATCAACGGTAACGGTTTCAAATGTAAAGGTTTGTAATTGTAAAGTTTGAGATAATTCACGGGTGACTAGTGCTGTGACTAAACCGACTCCTCCAAAGCCAGTCCATTTGAGAAGTTGCCTACGAGAGATCCCCCCAACCCCCCTTAAAAAGGGGGGCTTTATTTGTTCGGGGATAGGTAAATTGATATCGGCAATCTGTATATTATTTCTGCCTTTGAGAACTTCTTTAATTTCAGCTTTTGCAGCTAAGAAATCACCGCGAGCAAATTTACCCATGCCGCGAGCGTAAATTAATAGCGGTTGAAAATCACTCAATGGTTCGGCAAAGGTTTCTGTTAATGATGCCATCCGTAACAGTTCTGCTTTATTCCCTTCATCTAATTGGGAGAATGCTAATGCTAGCTGGCGAGCAGCTTGACTGGGTTGGGTGTATGCTAAAGCTATCCATTGCTGAGTTTTGGCAAAATCTTGAATATCTGGGTCATGACTTTGCAGCTGATGGTGGACATATTTGAGCAAAAAATCTGACAATTCTTTAATTCGCAGTTCCCCGAAGCGTTGATCTAACTGCAATTTCCTTAGCAGTTCATTGCGTATTGCCAAATCCATTTCATAAAGTTCATGTCCCACTTCATTACATAGAGCAGAAAGTAGCAAATCCGCGACTGCTATCCAAGGAATATCTAAAACTTTACCGTGAATATCTTGTTGGAAATTAACCCACAAACCATACAATAAATCCGGCGTTAGTGCCAAGGGAAAAGCAGCATGATAAGCCAAATACAAATGGGCTTCTCCAAACCGCTTGGAAAAAGATTTGATGCGTCGCTGGGCAACTTCGGGTTTGATTTTGCTCATTTTAAGCTAGTTGTTGGTTGTTGGTTGTTAGTTGTTGGTTGTTAGTTGTTAGTGGTTTACGAAGGAAGAGGGAAGAAGAACTTGAGTCAATACTACTTGGTTAAGGGCAGATCCTCCCTAACCCTCCTTAAAAAGGAGGGAACTAAGCCCCCTTTTTAAGGGGGTTTGGGGGATCGATCTAACGATTGCGTTCAATTCCTTAACCAAGCAGTATTGCGTCCGCTGAGTATACTAATAGCATCCTGCAAACCCGTTCGGCTGACTTCAAACATCGGCACAAGATTGGATATTTCACCGGCTGTAGTACCCAACCAACGGTTTTTTGGCATGGGGTTAAGCCAAGCAATGTAACGTACCCGTTGTTTTAAATTGGTAAGAAATTCTTGAGTTAATTGATAACGCTCCTGGCTATTACCACCACGAGCAGCACCAGCATCACTAAAAATTAATACAGCCGTGCGCCCAGAGCAAACATGGTTAAGAATATGGCTGACTAATTCCCCTTCTTGATGATATTGGTCGCGGTAAAGATATTCAACCGGGCAATTGTGAAAGTAGTAAATCCCAGTTTTACCCAAACGACCCCCTCGTAAGGCAGTTTCTGCTAATCTTTGTGATAAAGCATTCATTGGTACCATAGAACCGTCTTGGTCAATAAGTAACAATAATTCTGCCCGATTTACCTTGGGTGGAATCAATACAGGTTCGAGCAATATACCCTGTTGTCCAATATGATTAACCGTTGCTTCCACATCCAACTCCGTAGCTTTTCCCTCCCGTACTGAGCGGCGTAAATAGCGCCAAATTTGTTTCATTTGCCTTTGGGTGACGGGAAAAAGCTCACCGCTCAAATGCCTATTGCTAGCTTGTAATACTGATTTTACTACTTGTACGTCATCTTTACTGGTTTCTGGTGGAGCAGAAGCAGAAGAATGAGTTGGTTTAGGTTTGCGTTTAGACAACCAATTAGATACCCAACGGTAAAGTAAATATTCACAAGTTATGGCAGCAAAAAATAGAATCATCCAAATCGCTAAATTTGGCTGCATTGTGCGAGGAATAGGTTTTAGCGGCTGAGTTGGTTGGGTTTGCGGATTTGCTGGTTTTGGCTGGGTTGCTGGTTGGGGTAGTTTTGGCTCTTCAGTTGCTATTGCAGTTGGAGTTGGTGTTGAGATTGGCTGTATAGTTCGTGGTTTTCGGCTTTCTCGGATACCAAAAATAATTCCAATTCCTAGTATTGCTACAATTACAACGGGAACAATACGATATTTATCAATAACAGCTTGATTATCTGTTTCTGATACAACTGCAATTGCATCACTACCCATCAATTTTTCAAAGTGATAATCCAATATAGATTTTTCTTCAGCAGATTTAACCCATAAAGTTTGACACAAACGTTTCAAAGCAGCTTTGTCAGCAATCCCAAAACCAGCTTGTAAAGAGCGCAAAACTAACCGATACTCATCAATACTAAGTTGTAAACCAGCTTCCCGTAACTTGGTGAAGAGTTCCTGTAGGGGTAATTCGTTCATGTTCATAACTCTTACACTTCCTCTACACCATAACGTCCCTAAAAACCTCACCCCCATCCCCTCTCCTTACTAAGGAGAGGGGTGCCCTCAGCGGTACTCCATCCCTTCTCCTTGACAAGGAGAGGGGTGCCGTTAGGCGGGGTGAGGTTTTCATCACGAGTCCTTCAAATACCGTACATGGTCTTGCCAACTTTTCAACAACACCCCCGCATAAGGCAATTTACCATCCAGTTTCTTCAAAACCTCATCTTCTGGATACCTCCGCAACACCCGAAACCAATCAATTAATTCACTAGTACTAACTTTCTTACCTGCTTCCCCTTTATCTTTGCTCATCTCATCCCGCAATTTCAAGAAGCGAATCACAGCTTTGGTTACTAACTGCTGCCCAGAATTGGGAAAGTGAGAATTAATAATTTCTATTAAGCGTTCGGGAGTAGGAAATTCTACATAATGAAATAAACATCTCCTCAAGAAAGCATCTGGTAAATCTTTCTCGTCATTGCTAGTAATAAAAACTATCGGTGCTGCTTTGGCTGTAATTTCTTTTCCAGTTTCCTCAACAATAAACTTTTGTTGGTCGAGTTCCAATAACAAATCATTGGGAAAGTCAATGTCAGCTTTATCAATTTCATCAATCAGTACCACCGTGCGCTGGCTGTTCTGAAAAGCACGTCCCAGAGGTTTCCATTGCACGTAAGTAGCGGGATTATTAATGCGAGGAATATCCTCATCTTTAATTATTCTACCTGCGGCGGCAAGTTGAGCATCCCGTAAGCGAGTCACTGCATCATAGGTATACAAACCATCCTTTGCTTGACTGGTAGATTTGATATACCAAGCTTCCATTGGTAAACCCAATTCATAAGCCACAGCACGCGCCAATCTGGTTTTACCACATCCCGGTTCCCCTTTGAGTAAAAGTGGTCTTTCCAGGTAAATAGCTAGGTTTACGGCTTCTACTAGTTCCTCATAGGGTAAATAGGGATACAGTAACTGTCCATTAGCATCTACTTCACCCCACTTAGGCTGCACTTTGCCTGTATATTCAAGTTGGTTATGACTCAGTATCTCAGCCATCTGTCCTTCTCTTCATACCAGTTACAGCCCCACCTGTGACAAATTTCTAACATTGCTAATTCTGGCACCCCATTATCACTATTGTCTAATATTTCCCGGACGAGTTCATTCTCATCATTAATTGCTTTTAAAAGAGGCAATTGATCAAATTCAATTTCTACTGTCTCAATCCACTCATTTAAAGTGCGATACCTTCGGTGAGCTTCGCTTAACGCAAAATTGAGTAATCGATGGTAATTTAATCGGAATTTTCGGCTCCCAAGTTGGTTCTAATTTTTCCACAAATAAGGTATTTTGCGTACCAATACAACCTTCATAATCTACCAAAAACATTAGTAACTGGTATTCAGAAACAACCTTTCGTGCTTCATTTGCTAATGGCAGCCAAAACTCCTGAATAAGCTCTTGTAAATACTCCTGTGGCATACAATCGACATCGTGGAACACCAAAATCACATTTTGAGTTTTCCACCACTCATAAACTCGCTCAACAATCTCTGAGGGTGGATGTTGTTTTCCTAATAAACCCACTCTACCCCCTAATTCTCGCCATAAAGCACTAATATCCCTTCTGCGTGCTATGCGATCAAGTTCAACTCGCACCAACTTACCTGTAGTACCGTAGCGAATATGCTGAGTAATCAATCGATTCAGTAACCAACGTTGTCCATAATCAGGGGAACCATGAAGCAGAAAAGTTGCAATTGATTGGATTCTGAGAAATTTTTTGAATGAAAATACTTGTTCGCGATAGCCAAGTTTTAATAACGCATTATATAAATCGCAACTAACTGCTGAGGTGTTTTGATTTTCAATCTCTTGTTTTATGTTATCCCGTTCTAGTTCCGCTTCCTCAATCTGCTTTTCCATTTTAAAAATAGCTAAAGCATCTGTTTCAATAACCTTAGCCTTCCACAGACGTAATATTTTTTCATCTAATAAATCGAGCAATTTTTGCAGTTCTTCACATTTGTTCATGTGGATTAGGAATTATAGTAGTTGCTCGATGTGATTTAAATAGAATAGCAAATTTAAAATATAAAACAGGTATTAAAACAGGAAATTGCAGTTTTATCGGGATTGCAACCTTAGAGGATGTTTTGAAAGTCTAATTTAATACTTTACCTGGCGACTATAAGTCGCACGGCAGTCGCTCATGGGGGAGACCCCCAAGACCGCGCTGCCTTGGCTACACAAACAAAATCGTCTGTAAGACGGGTTCTAAATTACTAGTCCACGCAGGTGGACTTCGTTTGTGTAGTAGCGGTTTAAACCGCCGGATACTTTTAAAACATTCTTTTAATTGATTAATTGGCGTTGCAGAATCCGGGTATGAATTTAGATTTTGAGACGTTACATTGTAACGTCTCTACACAACAGATTTCGGTTATCTATAAAATTTGATTCATACTTATGATTAGTGAAATTATAAGTAGTGCGTTGGCGCAGCCTGCCCGAAGGGCTTACATCTTGCTCGCTAGCATTATACTCATTACTCAAAACTCAAAACTCCTAACTCCTAACTCCTCACTCCTAACTCCTAACTCCTCACTCCTAACTCAAAACTCAAAACTCAAAACTCCTAACTCCTCACTCCTAACTCCTCACTCCTCACTCACTAATCATTCCCCGCACTAAAATCACGGTACAATCGACACCATATGCAATTGCTTCGGGAATATTACCTGTGACTGCTTGCTGTAACATTCCTTCACGGGAAGCACCTAAAAGAACTAGATCGGACTTTTTGGCTTTGACTAAATTAATGATTCCTTGAGCCACCGAATCATCTCTGATAGGAATAGTTGTTACTTGATTAGATAATTTATAGGTATCAACAAGTTGATGTCTAGCTGCTTGCAAAACTTTTACATCCGTTTGAGTTTGGGAAAAAGGAAAAACTTGTGTGAGAGTAATTCTTAATTTCTGATTTGAAGCAACTAAAGCAGGTAATAAATTAAGGGCTATTTTGGAATTTGGACCACCAGCCATTGGTACTAAGCAACGATTAAAACTAGTAGTAATAAAAGAATTATTCTGTAATTTTGCATTGAGATTTTTTCCTATTTTTACTAATATTACTTCACAGCTAGCTTGGCGAATTATCGTATCTACAACGTTGCCAAATATCCTACCGGGGGTAGAAGTACCACCTTTCCAGCCCATTAAAACTGTATTTATATTTCTATCTCTAATAGTTTCTAAAGTTGCATTTGCAACATTATGAGCAACTCTAATTTGAGTGTGTACGGGAATTTTCCATTTTTTACCGACTATTTCCGCAGATAATAATAACTTGCGACTTTGTGCAGTTTGAACGGGAGTTTCTGCTGGATTATTATGAGGAGAAATGATAATTAC
>JBHJOU010000983.1:0-7365 GCA_050329355.1 Rivularia sp. (in: cyanobacteria) | reverse complement strand
GCCCACGCGATTCATAATGAAGACCTGCAAACTTGTCATAGAATTGGCGATCGCGGTTTGTTAGCATTACCAGAAACACCAGAAAAGTTGACTTTACTGACTCACTGTAATGCTGGTGGGTTGGCGACTGCGGGTTATGGTACTGCTTTGGGTGTAGTACGTTCGGCTTGGCGAGAAGGACGTTTAGAAAGACTGTTCGCTGATGAAACTCGTCCGAGATTACAAGGAGCTAAACTCACTACCTGGGAATGCGTTCAAGAAGGTATTCCGGTAACTTTGATTACTGATAGTATGGCAGCACATTGCATGAAACAAAATTTAATTCATGCTGTAGTTGTCGGTGCTGATAGAATTGCTGCAAATGGTGATGCTGCGAATAAAATTGGTACTTATAGTTTGGCAATTGTTGCCAAAGCTCATAATGTGCCGTTTTTCGTGGCTGCACCTCTTTCTACAGTTGATTTTTCCATTACTGACGGTAGACAAATTCCAATTGAGGAACGTAATTCGGCGGAGATTTACCAAGTAGGAGAAACTATCCTGACTCCAGAAGGTGTTGATTATTATAATCCGGCTTTTGATGTTACACCGGCGGAATTAATTACAGCAATTATTACGGAAGAGGGTGTATTAGCACCGGCAGATTTGACAAAATATCAAAATAAGCAAATGGTTTAGTTATTGGTTTAAATTTGCTGGCATCTACCTGATAAATAATTGAATTGGAATTTACATTTTTTGTCGTTTTAAGAAGTCGGGTTTTTATAAATATTTTGTGATGTTACAGATATTTATCCTAAAAACCCGACTTTTTTTAAATCAAATTTAACTTAAATTTAATTTACTTTAATTTACTTTAATTTAAACCAAAATCTTTAGCGAAGATATTTAACTGATAATAGTTTTTTAGAGCAGGATTGCTCAAGTTAACACAAGCTAAATTTAAAATTGTAAAAAGTAAATCAAACCAGATATTTTACTCTTGTTTAATTATGACAAATTGTCATACTAAGCATTTTTTTTCTCCAGATAAAAATACAGAACAAAAATTACTCCACAAACATTAGATTATAATCATTTTTGTGCGATTAAATACAGTGAAGAAATATTACAAAACCTAACATATTATTGCTAATATTGAAGCGCAAGCATTTAGCGACTAGTTTGCTAAAAATGTAAAGAGAAATACAATGTTTGAGAATCTTCTTCCGGCTTTAAACGAGCATAACTTACCTTATCCAGATACCATCCATCCTATCGTGGTTCATTTTGTGATTGCGATGGTTCTGTTTGCATTTTTGTGCGATGTAATAGGTTATTTTACTAAAAATTATCGACTTTTTGAAGTAAGTTGGTGGAATATGTTTTTTGCGACAATTTCCATCTTTATTGCGATTATTTTTGGTCAGATTGAGGCGGGTTTATCATTAGCTTACGATGCAGTTGAACCAGTGCTGAATTTACATACCATAATTGGTTGGTCACTTTCAGGAATCATTGCTGCAATTACAAGTTGGCGGTATGTAATTCGTTTGCGCGATTCTAAAACAATACCAATTTCTTATTTAGGAGTAGGACTTCTTTTAACAATGTTAGTGTGTGTTCAGGTCTATCTTGGAGATAAACTAGTTTGGGTTTATGGACTACATACAACTCCAGTGGTAGAAGCTATCAAAGAGGGGATTTTGTAATGAATTCTGGACTTATTCAACAGTTAGATTTAGGAGCAAATGGATTACCTTATACTATCCCAATTCATCCTAATTTAGTGCATCTAACATTGGGATTATTTATTATTGCTATTGGCTTTGATATAGTTGGTGTATTTTTCACATTAGAAAAACCAGTCTTCAAGTTTTTAGCGATTAAAGCTACTCGTTCGAGCTTTTTTGATGTGGGCTGGTATAATATGCTGGCTTCGGCAATCATTACATTTTTTACAGTTGCAGCAGGTTTCTACGAAATCATGTTAGCGCAAACCCAAACTGATGTAAAAAGTGCTTGGGGATTGGGAGCAATGGAAACAATGCTTTGGCATGGTGTCGGAGGGGTTGTATTATTAACGCTGATTGTGGGAATGACAGTATGGCGTGGATTTCAGCGCTACAAGTGGCGTAAGGATAGGGCTTTACAAGTCCAGTGGAGTTATTTAGCCGTTGGATTATTCATCATGTTTATTATGTACCTCCACGGAACATTAGGAGCGCATATGGCTGGTGAATTTGGTATACATAATACAGCAGATAATTTACTGCGATTGGGACAAGATCCAAATGCTTTATTGAAGTAAATAAATAGGGAATAGGGAATAGGGAATAGGGAATAGGAAACAATTACCAACTACCAATTACCAATTACCAATTACCAATTACCAATTAACCACTAACAACTATTTCTTACTTATGAAAAGAAGCGAGATTATATCAATAATTATCAGTGCTATTATTCTAGCTGTTGTTAGTTTATGGATTGGACAACAAGCTTATTCTTGGCTTCCTCCACAAGCTGCAAGTGAATCTCTATTAATAGATGATTTATTCAGCTTTTTAGTAACAATCGGTGCATTTATCTTTTTGGGAGTTACAAGTGCGCTATTGTATTCAGTTATTTTCAATCGTGCTAGTAAATATGACGTTAGCGATGGTCCGCCGATTGAAGGTAATATTACTTTAGAGGTTATCTGGACAGCAATTCCATTTGTGTTGGTGATTTGGATTGGAGTTTATAGTTACCAAATTTACGACCAAATGTCAATTCTCGGTCCAATGGAACATCACCATATGTCCATGGGAATGAAATCGGCTAATGCCCAGCCAATTTCACAAGCATCAGAAACGGTTGAAAAGCCTGAAAGAATAGAAGTCACAGCTAAACAATGGGCTTGGATTTTTGACTATCCTCAAGCAAAGATTAGCAGTACCGAATTGCACTTACCTGTGAACGAACGTGCTTATCTAACACTGCAATCACAGGATGTGATACATGGTTTTTATATTCCTGCATTTCGCGTCAAGCAAGACGTGATCCCCGGTGAAACAATCAACTTTGAATTCACCCCCATCCTCGAAGGTAAATATAGATTGCGGAATTCACAGTATAGCGGTACTTACTTCGCTGCAATGCAGGCTGATGTCGTTGTAGAATCTGCGGAAAAATATCATCAGTGGTTAAAAGAAGCATCAAATCGCCAACCATCTGCCGCATTCAATCAAGCAGCGTCAGAATACAGCAGATTTACTGATAAAGCAATTAACAGTAATTGGCCAACAGTTAAGCCTGCGGAGCCTCCTGTAGTCAATTATCACAGTTAAAGGTTAAAGGTTAAAGGTTAAAGGTTAAAGGTTAGAGGTTAAAGGTTAGAGGTTAAAGGTTAGAGGTTAGAGGTTAAAGGTTAGAGGTTAAAGGTTAGAGGTCAAAGGTCAAAGGTGTAATAACTCCTAACTCCTCACTCCTAACTCCTCACTCCTCACTCCTAACTCCTCACTCCTAACTCCTCACTCCTCACTCCTCACTCCTCAATTTCAATCCAAAATCTAAAATCCAAAATCCAAAATTGAAATGACTAGCACTCAAAACAAAAACATCGAAGTTCTTAATGAACATCATCATCATCCTCCAACAACTTGGAAAACTTACTTTACTTTCAGTACCGACCATAAAGTAATTGGTATCCAATATATAGTTACTGCCTTCGTATTTTTCCTGATTGGTGGGGTTTTCGCGATGATTATTCGCGGCGAATTAATTACCCCAGAATCTGATTTGGTAGACCGCACCGTTTATAACGCTATGTTTACCATGCACGGTACGGTAATGCTCTTTATGTGGACGTTTCCGGTACTGGCAGGTTTGGCGAACTACCTCGTACCTTTGATGATTGGAGCCAGAGATATGGCTTTCCCTCGTCTGAATGCTCTTGCCTTCTGGATGGTTCCTGTGTTTGGAATTATACTGATGGCCAGCTTCTTCGTCCCTGGAGGTCCCGCACAAGCCGGTTGGTGGTCTTATCCGCCTGTAAGTACCCAAAATCCTACGGGTCTTTTATTTAACGGACAGTTCCTGTGGCTGGTAGCTGTGGCATTATCGGGGGTATCTTCGATTTTGGGAGCGGTAAATATTGTTACTACAATTTTCCGGATGAGAGCGCCGGGAATGGGCTTTTTCAAAATGCCTGCTTATGTGTGGACAGTATTAAGCGCTCAGATGATTCAATTGTTTGGATTGCCTGCATTAACTGCTGGTGCGGTAATGTTGTTGTTCGACCTCAGCGTGGGAACTAGTTTCTTTGACCCGGCTAAGGGCGGCGACCCAGTTTTGTACCAGCATTTTTTCTGGTTTTATTCACATCCAGCGGTCTACGTAATTATACTGCCTATTTTCGGAATTTTTTCCGAGATATTTCCGGTTTACGCTCGCAAGCCGCTATTTGGTTACAAGGTGGTAGCCGTTTCATCCTTGATTATCACTGGATTGAGTGCTGTGGTATGGGTTCACCATATGTTTGCTAGCGGTACTCCCGGTTGGATGCGGATGCTGTTCATGTTCTCCACAATGTTGATTTCTGTACCCACTGGAATCAAGGTATTTGCTTGGGTAGCAACTGTTTGGGGAGGTAAGTTACGGCTTGATACACCAATGTTATTTGCCTTGGGTGGATTAACGATGTTTGTCTTTGCTGGTATCACTGGGATCATGCTGGCTGCGGTTCCTATTGACATTCATGTTAATAATACTTACTTCGTTGTCGGACACTTCCACTATGTAATTTATGGTGCAACGGTAATGGGTATTTATGCTGCCTTATACCATTGGTTCCCTAAGATGACTGGAAGAATGTATTACGAAGGTTTGGGTAAGCTGCATTTCTGGTTAACCTTTATTGGTGCAAACCTCAACTTCTTCCCCATGCACCCTTTAGGATTGCAAGGAATGCCGCGTCGAGTTGCTTCCTACGATCCAGAATTTGCATTTTGGAATGTAATTGCGAGTATCGGTGGATTTATTTTAGGAATGTCTACGTTACCGTTTTTACTTAATATGATCAGTTCATGGGTTGATGGTAAGAAAGCGCCAGATAATCCTTGGAGAGCAATTGGTTTAGAGTGGTTAGTTTCTTCACCACCACCTGTAGAAAACTTTGAAAAACAGCTACCAATTGTATTAGAAGAACCTTACGGTTATGGGAAATCAAAACCAGAAGATTTAGTCGCTAATGCTGCGGATTTGAATTAAATCAGTTAACAGTAAAGAGTTCCCAGATTCTAACTGGAATTCACATCAGGGATCAATTGCGATCGCGATTAGTTGAGTTGCCAGATTCTAGTAGTTTATTTCATTAGTTTTGAGAGGTTCGTAGTTGCGATTTATCGCTCAAATTAAGGGCTAAAGCCCAACTACAAACATTTAAATTTAATAACATAGACTACTAGTTGGAACTCTTAACAGTCAACAAGGAACACTTAGGTTTATTGATTTTTTCAATTTTCAATATTGAGTCCTATATTATGAATACTACAAACGGGAATATGACACAGGCACAAGATGAATTACAGTTATCAAATAGTGAAATTTTAGCCGCACACGAACATGATGAAGAAGGCAATAGTATGTTTGGCTTCATTGTGTTTCTGCTTTCGGAAAGCGTGATTTTTTTAAGTTTTTTCGTGGGATATATAGTCTACAAAACCACAACTACAGATTGGCTACCAGCAGGAGTTGAAGGGTTAGAAGTTCGAGAACCTGCCATAAATACAGTAATTCTGGTTTCTAGTAGTTTTGTGATTTATTTTGCAGAAAGAGCTTTAAAAAATCATAATGTTTGGCTTTTCCGCCTATTTTGGTTATTAACAATGGCGATGGGAAGCTATTTTCTATATGGGCAAGCTGTTGAATGGAATAGTCTAGAATTTGGTTTTACATCAGGTACATTTGGTGGAACTTTTTACTTATTAACTGGCTTCCATGGTTTACACGTTTTTAGTGGTGTTTTGTTGCAACTAACTATGTTAATTCGTTCGTTTATTCCTGGTAATTACGAAAAAGGTCATTTCGGTGTAGATGCAACTTCATTATTTTGGCACTTTGTTGATGTAATTTGGATTATTTTATTTCTACTTCTTTATGTTTGGCAGTAGTAACAGGTTAAAGGTTAAAGGTTAAAGGTTAAAGGTTAAAGGTTAAAGGTTAAAGGTTAAAGGTTAAAGGTCAAAGGTTAAAGGTTAAAGGTTAAAGGTTAAAGGTTACTATCAACTATCAACTGTCAACTGTGAACTAACAAATAACTATGATTATTGATGACGAATATTACGATGTAATAATTATCGGAACTGGTGCTGGTGGAGGAACTTTAGCTGGTAAATTAGCTCCTACTGGAAAGAAAATTCTCGTTTTAGAACAAGGAGAATTTTTAGAAAAAGAAAGTTCTCAATTAATTGATGTGGAGGTTTTTAAAAAAGAAAATTTCCATGCACCAGAACAATGGTATGAAGAAGAAGGTGACTTTTTCTATCCTCAAACTAGCTATTCTGTCGGTGGTAATACAAAAATTTATAGTGGTGTATTACAGCGGATGCGGGAACAGGATTTTGAAAAAGTTCAGCATCAAGATGGTATTTCTCCGGAATGGGAAGTTAAATACAACGATTTTGAACCTTACTATACAGAAGCTGAAAAACTTTATCAAGTCCACGGTCAAACTGGTGATGACTTAACCGAACCTTCTCGTAGTCAAGGTTTCCCTTTTCCTGTAGTTGATAGCGAACCACAAGTTGAAGATATTTGTAATAGTATCTCCAAACAAGGATTACATCCAGCATATCTTCCTATTGGAATAGGAGAACAAGGACGAACTGATGCAGAAGATACTGGAATTTCTCCGGCAATTAAAGCTCATGATAATGTGACGCTAAAAACTTCTGCAAAAGTTGTATGTTTACACACCAATCCTTCAGGAAAAGAAGTTAAAGCTGTAGAAGCAAAAATTGGAGAACAATCTTATTTGTTCATAGGAAATATTATTGTACTTTCTTGTGGTGCAATAAATTCCGCAGCATTATTATTACGTTCTGCGAATGAAAAACATCCCAAAGGACTTGCAAATAGTTCGGATTTGGTGGGACGTAATTTGATGAAACAATTGATGACGGTGTTGGTACAGCTTACTAACAACACTAATTCTGGATTGTTTCAAAGAACTCGCTATATTAATGATTTTTATTGGGGTGACGAAAATTTTGCTTACCCGATGGGTCATATCCAAAATTCTGGTGGTATTCTTCAAGATGTAATCTTCTCTGAGTCACCACCACTTTTATCGGTTGTAGCCAAATTAATGCCAGAATTTGGTTTAAAACAGTTAGCAAAACG
>JBHJOU010000205.1:0-3172 GCA_050329355.1 Rivularia sp. (in: cyanobacteria) | reverse complement strand
CTTATTTTACGTAAAACTACGACTTTTTTGTAAAGGATAATTGAGATGAGTAGTCAAAACAACTTATGTTGTTTCACACTAAAAATATAGCTAAGTAATTATATTTTTTTCATGAATACCATTTCCACTTCCAGCATAGAATTAAAGCGCCCAGCTTGGCAAAATATTGTCATCATCACTTTAGGTTTTTGGCTGAGTGCTAGCTTACTTTTAGATTGGGTAATTATGCCTAGTCTTTATGTTTCTGGAATGATGACTCAATCAAGTTTTGCAACGGCTGGTTATACAATATTTTGGAATTTCAATCGAGTTGAATTACTTTGTGCGGGATTAGTATTAACTGGTGTTTTAGCTTCAATTAAAAATCAATTCAACTGGCAGCGAAGCAGTGTTATTTTAGCAACTGTGATGCTCGCTATTGCTTTAGTTGATACTTATTTATTAACTCCCCAAATGTCGGCTATTGGACTGCAATTAAACTTGTTTCAAGTCGCTGAAGCTCCCGCGAATATGAATTTAATGCATGGGGCTTACTGGTTTATTGAAGCTGTAAAATTAGCAGTAGGTGGTAATTTGTTTACTTCGTATTGCAAGCGCTAAAAGAGTTAGGAGTTAAGAGTTAGTACCACCGGAGTTAAAAATAATTTTTTTGTATACTACAGACAGAAGTCGGGTTTTTTAGTCGAAATATCTGTAACGCTGTTGTAAATCTCATAAAAACACGACTTCTTAACCCTACAGATTAACTAGAAGTCGGGTTTTTTAGGATAAATGTCTGTAACACCCTTGTAAATCTCATAAAAACTGGACTTCTAAGCTCAACAAATTATTCTTCTTCATCGAAAAATAACAGACGTATTGCGAGTATGGCAAATCCAATTGCTGCAATTGCTTTAAGTAAATGTGTAGGTAAAAATTCTGCTGCTGCACCTCCTGCTAATGCTCCCAAGAAACTGGTTAGTAGCAGTGCTAAAGCAGTACCAAAAAATACTACACGGGGAGATTTACAACGTCCCGAAAGTGCGATCGCAGCTAGTTGACTTTTATCGCCTAATTCGGATAAAAAAACTGTGATAAAACTTATTCCTAAAAGATGTAAGTCCATAATTAGTTATGAGTGAGGAGTTAGCAGTTATGAGTTGTAAAAATTAATTTTTAAGCAATAATTAAATCTAAAAACAGCATCAAAGAAATCAGTAGTAAGGTGACTCCTGCGGCTTTATTTATTGTTTTTGGTGAAAGATGTTTAGCTAGCAAACTACCCAAAGCTACACCCAAAAAGCTTGTTGTAATTAATGCTGCACCAGAACCAAGAAATACCACCCACGGTGAATGGGATTCCGCACTCATTAATAAAGTTGATAGCTGAGTTTTATCACCGATTTCTGCTAAAAAAATCGTAATGAAAGTACTTCCAAAAATAAATAATGGAGATTGGGATTTTTGAGTAGAATTATCTTCACATTCTTCTGGAGATGCTTCATGTAACGTTTCATAAATAGGCTTATAATCACATGGAGCATCTGCAATTTTCGGTTCCTGGTTTGGGGTTAAAGTACCAGTCAAGGTAATGGGAGTCGAGTCAAGTTTCACAGGAAATAATTCTATCTTTGGGTAGTTTTCATTTTGTTTTCATTTTCTCAGATTTGTGGCACAAATTGCAACCCTTCTTTTGGAAAGATGGGGAGATGGGGAGATGGGGAGACAAGGAGACAAGGAGACAAGGAGACAAGGAGACAAGGAGACAAGGAGATGGGGTTCGGGGAGATAATTACTAACTTTTAATCTAAAATCTAAAATCTAAAATCCAAAATCCAAAATCGTTTACTAGTTGACCAAAGTAAACATAAAGAGTGAAGATATAAGGATTAGACCTCTTGCTTTCATGTCAGGTGGCTTTTAGTGCTTTTTAATTTACCTTGATGTTTGTGCTTGTAACAACTGTCAACGGTGAAGTCTAGATGGCTCTCGGTTTTGTATGACAGTCTTGATGGTATGGAAGTTGTGTGTGTAGCTTCTGTGGCATATTTAAAAGCTAAACAAAATTTAAAGTGGCAAGCAGTCTATATTTTGATTAAAAAAACAAATTAACTGAGGAATAGCTGTGACGACAGTTGTGGAAAACCAAAAGCTAAATGTAAATAGTGAGATGAAAGTTGGCGATCGCGTCCGCGTAACTGAATCTGTGGTAGTTTATCACCATCCCGATCATCGCGGTGAAGCTTTTGATATTATTGGCTTAGAAGGAGAAGTGATTGCTATTGTTACTCAATGGAAAGAAAGACCTGTTAGTGCTAACTTCCCTATTCAGGTGAAGTTTACTAAAAAGTTTAAAGCCCACTTACGTACTTCGGAGTTAGAAATAATTTAAACTGATTAAATTTAGTTTTTGCGGCGAAACCACTGAAATATATTCAGTTCGCCGCGCATTTTTTCAAGTTGTTCGCGATTATTTTTAGCAGTACAATGATACCATTCACAATAAATTTTAAACTCCGAACGCACTTCGACTTCTCGGTAAAATTGGTAAGTTGTCTCACTAGCTGCAATATTTTCTTGGATTTGAGATGAACCAGACGGGACTATTCTCTGTAATTCTTGAGACATAATTGATAGTTGATAGTTAACAGTTGACAGTTGATGGTTGATAGTTGTTGGTTGATAGTTATTAGTTCATAATTATTATTTATTTCACCCCATCCCCCCATCCCCCCATCTCCCTATTACTTAAACCCATCCACGCAAACGGTATACAACCATACCAATGTACTCTTTTAAGGCGATGGTAAAGTTATCCAAATTTTTGCTATCGGGTAATAAATTTAAAATTGCCCCTTTAGGAGTGCTAGCTAGTTCTTGAATTTCACCCTTTGTTACCAGAAAATCAGTAGGTGCAGCAATAGCTTCAATCTTTTGATGCTGAAAAATTGCTAAAGAACGCGGCATATGCATTGCTGAAGTTACGAGTAATATACGGTCAATTTTACGCTCTAAGAGAATTTTTTTGACGTTTACAGCGTTTTCATAAGTGTTAAGCGAGTCTGGTTCTTGTATAATATCTTGCGATTTTACACCCATAAACTCCAGTAATTTCGCGATATCCGCTGACTCCGGCGCACCTCCACCCCGCCAATCAATACGACCACCACTGACAACGATCAGAGGAGCTTTT
>JBHJOU010000842.1:0-12637 GCA_050329355.1 Rivularia sp. (in: cyanobacteria) | reverse complement strand
AGCTTGCTCGATTACTGGTTGAGAAATGGGAAAAATTAGTGATACCGTGAAAAATTCTTCTAAAAATTGCTTTTCTATTTCCTGCAAACGGTGATACCCTAAAGTTTCAACGTAGCTCAAAGCCGAAACAACAGGTTCATGCTTTGCAATAAATTCACGCAGCATTACATTTTCCACTTGGGCTACATAAATAATAATATTGCTATCCAGAAGCATTATTCACCTCGATCGGGAAGTTCTCGATCTTGTCGTATCTCTCGCTGCCAAGCAACTGGATCGATATTAGCAAAAGCTTGTGCCTGCGCTAATTTTTCTAACACTGCTGCCATACGTTTACCGCGTCCACTGTCTGCTGGGATTGTCTCTTCCTCTAAAATTGTCACCAATACTTGTACTTTCACATCTGTCCCAGACAAAAACTGAACACCCTCACCCCATTCCAAAGAATTTCCTTTTAAAGTAGCTCTAAAAGTTTGTAACATAAACCTTTATTCTCAAAAAAACGAAAACCCAAATTGCCTTTCCATCCTATCATGTGGTTTGGGATGAACTTGTAAATGAACTGCTCTGACTTCAGCAAAGCAAGTCAGAGCAGTTCATAAAGTTCCAGATTTGCAAATCGTACATTGATCGATTCCTTAAAAATTGGATTTTCCCCTAATCGACCGAATACTTTAGTACGGTAAACCGAACAAATAAAAGGTTTTGTCCAAAAGCGGGCTGTCCGGCCTGCACTAATTGCAACTATCCAATTAGTTCATAATTACTTGTCCGTCTCCACCCAGCCTACCTCTAGGAAGAGAGGGAATAGAATAATATATTATTGAAATTCTTGAGTTAGAATTTTCTGTACTTCTTGGTCTAAAGATTTAATTTTACTTTGTACAACATCCCATATAATTTGGTCTTCGACTTGAAAATAAGTATGAGCTAAAATATCTCTTAAACCAGCAATTTTACGCCACTCTATTAGAGGATATTTATTACGCATATCTTGGGGAACATTTTTAACAGCTCCCCAATAATTAATAAGTTTAAAATTACAGCATCAAAAGTTCGCGCATCAGCGACAAACTCTTCAAAATTCATACCCTGAGTATAATTCAGTATTTTCGTACAACTCGAAATAATATCCTCTAAATATAATTTGATATTACGCGACATAAATTGCTTCTCGCTCTACATTTTCCCGAATTTGTGGCTTTAACGCTTTGCGTGTAACCAAATCCACCTTAGTTCCTAACTGCTCCTCTAAATATAATTTCACATCCATATAACGGTCAAAAGTAATAGGAGGTTCTAAATCAACTAAAATATCTACATCGCTATCAAATTTGGCTTCATCTCTAGCTACAGAACCAAACAAAGCCAGGGAATTAACACCTAGAATTCTCAAAGTATTTTTTAAACTATGTAAAATCAAAATTACTTGATCCCGTTGCATATAATTACGCAAAATAATTTATTCAATATCGTTAATAATCATATTACATCAATCTTAGCTCTAATTTAAGCTCATTTAGAGAAAATTTCAGCGTACAATTCGCTCATTATTGCTGATTGAACAATTAAGTCTCGGAGAAGTACAGATTAGTTTTCATCTTCTTGCGTTTCTAACAGTCTTAGGCGACAGGCTTCCCCTGTTCTTAGCTTAATGTTTGTAACCAAGAAACACTTGTGAGATTATCATCAACTGTAGCTAATATAAACTTACTGTTCCAATTCGTCATCCTCCACCTGGCGTTGAGCCGAGATGCCAGGTTAAATCACATATGCTTCGTCCATCGCATCCTTAAAAGTAAAGATATTCTTTCGCTTTTAGGATACGATATAAAATTATTTCATAAGAACGTGCTAATATACTAGCCGCAGCAATTGATTTGCGATTACTTCCCCATGAATCCGATGCTCTTTGTTGCCAATAATGCATTTTTTCTTGTGCAACAGGTATCATTTCATTAATAGTGGCAGATTGATCTAATCCCAATCTTTCGCCACAAGAAGTACCAAATTCTCCGGTCACTTGCAAGAGATGTTGTAATTCTTGGTTATCAAAGTCTAATTTTTTATCATAATAATTCCGCAGAACTTGTAGTTCAGCGAAACCATGCTCCTGAATTTTTAATGCTTCAAAATGACCACCTATTTCTTCAACTATCTGTCGGAGTTCTCCCTGTAGGTGTTGCTTTTGTTGAAAACAAGCTATATCTACTTGCCGTAATACATTACCCAGTTTTATTAAAAACGCTCGATGACCAAAGTGGGAAAGTATAAGATCGCGCAGTTGAGTTATACCACTATGTTGTAGCAGCTGTTGGACAAATTGTGCTTGATTTTTGGTGCCAGAACGAATAAGACTGTAAGCTAGCCAAACTCCATATTGCCCTAAGCGTTTAAATACTTTGTGGCGTTGATTTTTGGAAATGGGTACATCTGGATACTCGCGATCGCAAAACCGTTGAACATTCCTAATTAACTTGTCCATCCTATCTTCTGGAATGTCAGCAAGTTGGAGCAGAATTTGCCACTCATCCTTAGTCAGTGTTTGCGCTCCTAAAGCCAAAAGTCCACAGATTGGATAAATTGTATAGAATATGTTCCTAACTTGGGGGTGTAATGATAGTCTGTGGCATATTTTATTCGCAGCTTCCATCGGTTCAGAAACTTTGGGATCTGACCAGTAATTATCAACTTTTGTGAGTACGCCAATTGTATTAATTGGTGTGGCTTGACCTAATGCTATTCCCTGAAACATCTCTACGATTTCTTTATCTTCCGTAGCTAAACTGTTACTAAAGAGGTATAAAACTGCATCTGCGCCTTGAGCCTCAGTTTTTGTAACGTTAGTTAATTCTTCACCGTGTAATTGTAAAAAATCTAGGGTGTTTTCGGAGTCGTCTTTGTAATATGAAAGTAAACCTGGAGTATCAATTAAATTGAAAGTTTTTAAAATTTGATTAGGACAAAAAACTTCGATATACTTAATATTTAGTAAGTAATCTGAGTTACTATCAGCACGGAGAGTTAATGCTGCTAATTGCTCAAATGACTTGGCTTCAGCAGGACGATTATCTTTGAAATGCACTAATAGGGATGGTTTCTCCCCATAGCGCAAAAAGTTGACGTTAAAAGTGGCTTCTACATTGCCTGTTGCAACAATATCTTCGCCTAACAAGGCATTCATCATTGTAGATTTACCCGCTTTTATTAAACCTACTATCGCCACTCGCATAGGTTGATGCAATTGCTGTTGACATTGTTGCAGCAATTGATGAAAATTCTTTAATCCGGGTTGATTCGCAGTTCGTGCTAGGGCAGATTCAAATAGCTTATCTACCCGTTGCTGTAGATTTAACTCAATCATTCGCCAAACTACCCTTATCTACACCCGCAGTAGCTACTGTGACTTCAGCTAACTCCTGTATACTTTTTTGCAATTGATTAATTTCAGGCAATACTTCTTGGAGTTCTTTAGTACGCTGCTCTACTTGTTCTTGAGAGCGTTGACGAGCTTCTTGTAAAGAACGCAAAGTGCGATCGCCATTATTTTTCTCTCGCTTAATTTGATTTTCAAACTCTTGTCGCATCGACTGCTCTAGGTTTGTAATTGCATCATCTAGGGACTGATTACAAAGCATTTGGCTTTGTTTGAGAAAAGGAAAGATGTATTTAGCAATCTCTTGCTTGTCTTTGTCCTTAATTTCGGATAAGGATTGCTCTATCCCCATTTTTACTCCATTGAGTCCTCCTAGCCATATTCCAATATTTTGACCGATGACAACTCCTGGTGCAGTTCCGATTCCACCAAATAGAGCGCCAATTGCACCCCCTGCAATTCCTCCAACAAACTGACCAATAATTGCACCTGGAGCTGCTGTAAAACCAACGTTACGGAATGAAATTACAGATTTCTCAAACAACCCTGTTGCTTTGCTTTTGCCAGCTTTAACAGAAATAGATGTATTATCCCAATCTAAGTCTTTAATCTCGAAGGGATCAAACCTAAGTCCGCTAGCTGACTCAATTTCTGTATACAGTTCTGCTGCTTGCTGGCTTAGTAACTTGCTTAAGTTAGTCATCAGTCCATTGATATCTCCCTCAAGCAAACTAGTTATTTGGGTAGGATTCTCTAAAAGTCGATTATCGTCTAAATATTCATTGGCTATATTTTCTATTCTATCAAAGCCTAATTGAAACTCATATAGCTCTAGTTGCTTGCGAATATCTCGAAGACCATTGCTCAGTTGAGTTACCCACTCAGCATTATTTTCTTGCAGTGCAACTAACCGTTCTCTCGTTGTTTGGAGCCGACGTTCTAATTTTTCTAATTGTTGTTGACTTTTTTGCTGATATGTTTTCCACTCCACCTCTATTGGTGCTTTAATCTCATTTACTGCTCTTCCTAATTCAGTTAACGCCTTTAAAAGTAAAATTTTACCCCGTTGTTGAGTGATTAAATCCCAAAGCTGATCTTCTAGTTGTTGAAAGTTGCTATCTTCTAAATCTTCCGCTTCATGAGATTCAAGATAATCTAATTTCAAGCGACTGGAAACAGGGATAATAGGAATTTCGCTATCAGGACGTTTGAGTACTTGAGCAAGTTTTTCTCGATTGCTGGCGATGATATCTTCATAGTTATTTACAGAATCAACCTTTGTGACGACAAAAATGAGATTTTGACAATAAGGAACTATTTTTTCAGTCAAAAAATCTAATTCTTTAGCAGATAAAGGTGCTAGTACATCACTAACAAAAATAATCGCATCTGCATTAGGAATAAAAGCGTAGGTAGCAGATGTATGTTCTACATTAAGGCTCCCAACACCAGGAGTATCCACCAACACCAAACCTTCTTTTAGTTGGGAATTAGGAGATTGCAAAATCAACATTTTGGCTTTGCGGACATTACCTTTATTATGTTGTTCTGTCACATAGTCAGGAATTTCCGCTCTTTTAATTTCCTTAGATTGTTCTTCTCCCGATTCACCTACAACTACAGTAATTTTTTCTGTTTCACCATAGGTAATAGTTGAAACTAGGTTGGTTGTGATATCAACATCTACTGGAAACAATCCCGGTTCGTTTAGCAAGGCATTCATTAAGCTGGATTTGCCTTGTTTGAATTCACCACAAACAACTACAAAAAGTTTTTCTTCAATCAGACGCTTTTCTACTTTTTCCAGACTTTGCTTGATGTCAATATTTTTTGGTTTTTCAGCTAAGGTTTTAGCTGTTTTAAACAATTGTAAAACCTTCTGTTTTTGTTCTTGGTAGTTAGTCATAGATATGATGTAGTTTATTAATAATTAAGGACTCGTAAAGAATAAATTAAGTAATTTTGCATCTAAAAGCTGACAATATAATTCTGAAGCTGTTTATATCAAAAATGCACTTAATTTATCTATTAACACAAATGAAATGCTCGTTTAATACCCTCATATTTTAAACAATGAAATTATAATTCATTAAATTTATATATATTCCTATACAATAAAAGCCTTAAATACAATAGAAATTTTAAAACCAGTCTTGATAATTATTTGGGTTAGCTTCAGATTGATAATCTTTTGATTGATTACCATCTATTTTTGAATTATTAACCTTGATTGTTGTTAATCCAAAGTGTGTATTTGAGTTTTGTGACTTGTGCTTTTCAGGTGTATTATTACTATAATTTTTCAATACAAAGTTACACATCTCATTGATGACTTTCATTATTTCCGATGTCTGACCCATAGCTTCTTTGAGTTTATTTTTAATATCTTTTTTATCTAATGATGTCATTTTAGTCAATTCTTCAATATCCTTATTGCACATTTTTTTATCATATGTGAATGATTTCCATTCATCCTTAAAATATTCATAAATTCCATCTAGGTTGCGATTCTTATAACAATCCCGAAGACTTTGTTGTGCATCCTGAAGTTTGGCTGTAGCAATATATATAATATTATCAATATCAAATCCTGATTTTTGAAACGTATAAATTACTATCCCAAATATCATTTTTCTAATAGTTGAATAATCGGTTATATCTGCCTCATCATAGTATTCATTATTAGAAAAACAAACACTATTATTTTCTTGCTTTGCATCTTCCGAAACAGTGTTGTTTATTGTGCCTTGATTAGTGATTCGAGGGCTTTCTTCTTTCACATATTTTTCTAAATCAATCCCATCTATACTAGTATCTAGTCTTAGCACAGTAGCATTTAAAAATGGACTTTTGTCTGCATCTCTTGGTGATGATAAACCTAGACATACAGATATAGGTTGTTGAAATATATCAATTTCTTGATTAATTTCTTGGACAACACTATTCCATACATCTGATTGATATTCTTCTGACCAAGCTCTAATTTTTTTTGGATCTTGATTTAACTGTAATTCACGACTATTACTTTTTGTAAAGTCAAATTTTACCTCTTCTTCACGAGTAAGAATCGGCTCCTTACTCTTTGATTGATAAGGTTTCAAATCCCAACATTTTTCAAGATTTTCTTGATATGAAAGTTGAAACTGTTCCAGCTTCTTCAAGTCACTATAAGCTGGTAGCGGTGGAAACTTTCCGCTTTCTTCATCTTTTCTAGCTACATAACCTATAAAGGCATACAAAGGTCTACCGCGAAAATCTGTGGTGATATCTTTCGTCTCTTGAGAAATATCATTAGGGAACAGTTCTTTAACCATACAAGTAGTTGCAAATACACAGTAATTTCCATTAGTAAACAACGACCAGCGTGGATTACCTGATAGCTTTTCTGGTATTTGTGTGGTAGCGAGAATATAGTTTTCTGCCCATGTACGAGCTTTGACATCAAAATCAAAGTATTTAGGCATTGCAATTAAACGGAAATCTACTTCGTAGGTGCGACCATAGATTAGGGCAGACCATTTTAAGGAAGAATTAGACACTTGCTTTAATCTCCTGATTTCCTAAAAACATCGAAACTTTATCTAGTTCTTTAGCAACTAGTTGCATCTTTTGAGTAATATCCTGTATTTGTTTTTCTTTTATGGCTAACTCAGTTTCTTGGTCTCTTAAAGAACTTACTTTACCAGCAATCTCCTTTTGCTTGAAGAAACTATTCCATTTACTTTGTTGCGTCTTTATGTCATTTTCAACTGTATTTTTTCGCTCTTGGATGTTATCATAACTATCTTTGACTGTGATAACGTCCTTTCTTAACTGTGAGTAAATGGCAAATACTAGTGGTAAATGCATATTAATTGGATCTATTTCTCCAATAATTTTATTATCTTCTATACGTATGTCTTTGCCTAAACTCACTGGGCAAATCATTGTTAACCAACCAGAGTTCTCTATAAATAGAGGATTAAACAATTCCTGAATATCTCTAGTAATTGCTTCTTTGCTGCGTTTACCATAGATTAAATCAAATTTAGTAATAACAATCGCTATAGGTACTGGTTGCCCATCATTTTTACTTTGCTTAATTTCTTTTTGTATTTCTGTGAGTATTGAGTTGATTCGGTTAACTGCTAATTTACTAGTACCTGCAACTTTTAATTTAGCTCTATTATTAACTTCACCCCTATCATTAACAATTTCTTCTTGTAAATGGTCAGCGGGAACGCATAAAAACAAACAATCGGATTGCCTAGATTTTTCTCTTAAAAATGCAGCGTCAGCTTGTGAGCTATCAACTGTTAATGCATCACCACGATAGTCAATCCATTCAAAATTGATCAGAGATTTAGCTCCATAATTAAAGCTAAAATCATAAGTATAAAGAGGCGATTCTAGTGATTCTGGTTGTGTTGCTGGTGGAAGAATGTTGTCTCCAATTAATGCCTCCCACTGATCCATTAATCTGAGATCCTGATCTGGGTCTGTAGCAGTGAGAGTAAATCCCTTTAATCCCATACTCATAAATGCGTACATCCCTAGCATATAGCAAGTTTTTCCCGAGGCACTATTGCCAAGCATAGTAATTTTCATTCTTGTTTTTCCTTTGATAATCTAAATAAATAATAATTTGAAGCTAGTAACTAAAACCAACCGAAAGTGTCCTGTTTTTGTTGATTTTGTGCAATGAAATTAGGAAGATGATATTTTATATTAGTCTTTTCACATATTGATGCATAGTCCTTAAAAGTAAGATTTTCTTCAATAATAGGAAGATTTTCTAGATATTTGTTTAAAGCAAGAACTGGGTCTTTTATATGTTCAAAAATTTGGTATTGTTGAACTGCTTTAGCAAGTTCTAAATCAGCATTCTTAGCATCAGTAGTATCTCCATTCCATGAATCGACAACCCATTTAATACCTCCCATTATTCCTTGACTATTTTTCTTGAATTCTTCGTATCTATTGTAGTGGTATTTAAGCATATATTCTGCTAACTTTGCTTGATACAGAACTGAGAAACGCAGAGCAAAAAGTAGTGGCAAAGGAACATTAATAAATTGATGAGTACAGGCAACGGGAATAAATGAACCTAAAATATATTCACTGGCATTAATCACACTAATTAAGCCTTCAAAAGGATTAAATATATCTTCCTTAAATTGAACTAATTTATCGATTTTTGTCAGAACAATTGCTAAAGAAATTGGACGTTCAATATTTTTTACTGCCTCAGTAAATAGATAGGTCATTCTGCGAATTTCATTCATAGCTTTTAATTTATTTTTAGCCATCAATGCATCGCAATCACAAAACATCATGATTCCATCAGCTTTTTTTAGTTCATCAACTAATATTTCTGACTGTTTATCATCACTCGTGCTACGAATAGCAGAACCTCGATAATCTGACCAAGAGAAAGGAAATATTTCTTTATCTTGATACTGAAGATAAAAATTATATTCATTTCGGTTAGCTGTCATATCAGGATACCGACCAGATGAAATGTGATTAGCTAATTCTAGAAGTCGATTACCATCTGCTGCATCATGAGCTTTCAAGGAAAAACCATCTATTTTCTGTTGCATAATCCCGTATAGGGATGCCATATAGGTTGTCTTTCCTACCCCACTATTACCAAGCATTACAACTTTCATTTTTTCTCCTTACAGGATGTTTTAAAACCAATTGTCTGGCTTTTTTTGGCTCTCTTGATTTTCATCATCTAGCTGATTCTTGGAATTACCTGTGGGTTTAAAACCAAAATTTGGATCTTGCGTTTGACTATTCCTGTGTGAGTTATTATTTGGATTGTGTATTTCGTTGAAATCTGTTGTATTGCTATGTGTGTCTGTAGAACTATTTACACTATCTAATAATTCCATCATTTTCATAGCGAATACTGCACCTACTCCTTTATTGGTCACTGCTCCTACTGCTATCCATCCAATTCCAGCACCTAAAATCATTCCTGGAATTCCACCAGCAATCACAACACCAGGTATTAGAAGAAATCTACCTACAATTCCTCCAACAAGACTACCTACAAACTCTTCTATCGATACTATTGAATTATCAGAATCATCATTTGAAGATTCATCAAATACGTAATTACTTGGTGTTGGTGGTACTAATGGTTCTACCAACTGAGGTGGAGTAGGTTCTATTGGCTTTGTTTTTACTGATATGGAAGTTCGAGTCTCCACATTGTTAGCAGTAGCATTTAAAAATGGGCTAATTACTGCGTCTTTTTGGGATGCCAAGCCAAGACATAGCGATATACTGGGCTGGGAAGATTGCATGATAGTATCTGCCACTGCTGTCCACAGGGTTTCTCTTTCTGTCTCAGGAAAAAGTAGGCGGTAATCTTGACTTGAATTTATATCGAAGCTACTTTCTAAGCTGCCGTTAATATCGCTTTCAACTAAAGAACCATAATCTTCACTAGTAGAGATGGGCTGTCTACTTTGTGCTTGATAAGGTTTCACATCCCAACATTGTTGAACATATTTTTGATATAAAGGTCGAAACTGTTCTAGCTTCAAGTCATTATAAGTTGGTAGCGGTGGAAACTGTCCGCTTTCTTCATCTTTTTTCGCTACATAACCAATAAAGGCATACAAAGGTCTGCCGCGAAAATCTGTGGTAATATCTTTCGTCTCTTGAGAAAAACCATTAGGAAACAGTTCTCTAACCATACAGGTAGTTGCAAATACACAGTACTTTCCATCAGTAAACAACGACCAGCGTGGATTACCTGATAGCTTTTCTGGTATTTGTGTGGTAGCAAGGATGTGATTTTCTGCCCATTTTTTTACATCAGAATCAAAGTATTCAGGCATCGCAATTAAGCGAAAATCTACTTCGTAGGTACGACCATAAACAAGTGCTGACCAATTAGACATGAATTCTGGCTCCTCTCAAAAAAAATAAATAAATAGAATATTTAGTCGCAAGCATTTTGCTAAAACCAATCATCTACAGTTGTGCTGTCGTTATTCTGAGAAACAGCTTTTTCGCCAAAAGCATCAAAAGGGTCTCCAGAAAAATTGTACGCAGAATTAGAAGATGTTTTTAAATTAGGTTCGACTTCTTTGTGTTTTTCCCCCTCTCCTTTAATTGACTTACTATTTAAATTAGTTCCGTAAATTGCTGCTCCCTGGCAAATAGCTAACTCTGGATCATCCATTAACAAAGGAGGATATCCTATTATTTCTTCTAAAGAATTTCTAATACTAGCAATACGAGAGCTACCACCTACTAGTAAAACCCGATTTATATCTTTCCAATCAATGCCAGCAGTTTGAATTAACTGGTTACAAATGGCAACAGTTTCATTGACTAATGGAGCAATCATTTGATTAAAGCTTACGCGAGATAATTGATAATTTTCCCAGGTTGGAGGAATACTAACAGTAGCTTTTTGTGCTTCACTCAACTGATGCTTGATTTGAATACATTGCTCATATACTTTGGCTCTGTCTCTCCATGCAGATTTTTCTTCTAATTGTTGACCTAAAACTTCACTGCAACGATTTTTTATATCTTCATAAATTAATCTATCGAATTCTGTCCCGCCACAGTCCTCTAAACCCATTGGCGCAGAAAGTATTTGGTATCCATTACCTTGTCTTTTAACTAAAGTTGCATCAAAACTACCACCACCAAGATCGTAAACGAGAATAATTTCTTCTTCCTGTATCTGGGTAATATTCTGATGAGCATAGTAAATAGAAGCTGCGACTGGCTCTTCCACAAGCTTTACAGAATTAAATCCAGCGGCTTCTGCGGCTTCTTGCATCAAGTTACGTTTGTACAATTGGTAGGTAGCAGGTACCGTAATCACTACATCTGTTATTTTCTCTTTACTCAGCGCAGTAGTGATTTTTGCTGCTTCGCTTTTTAACTTTTTAAGTATCTCTGTCACCACTTCTTGGGGTGATATAGAACGCTCTCCTATCAAGTAAGGGTTATTCATTCCTAAATCGCGTTTGAATTCCCTTCGATATCTATGTAGATTTTGCATCCTACTAGACTCTGCTGCCTGCCCCACGAGCATCTCTCCTTCCTCTGTTAAATAAACACTAGAAGGAAAAGAGTAACCATGTTTTAAAGGTTCTTTAAGTAGTCTTATTTTTCTGTCAAATGCCAAGGCTGCACTTGTATTACAAGTACCAAAGTCAACACCTAAAAACATGATTGTGGATTTACGGAATGTGTGTGAAACATTTATAATACTCCTGCATCTGTAATTATTCTAGTGTTATACAACACACACAGACCTGCCAAAATCGGAAATTTATGTGATTTTTTTTAGACTACCACAGATTGACGGAGCAGCAATACTCTTAGAGCGTGCTTATAAAATAAATTTGCCATTGTGAGTGGAGTGAAACGGAGCGAGAAATATAGGGTTTGCGGCATTGTTGAGAGATTTTTCACAGCACTTCCTGGCTTAGGCATCCACCTAGCTAATAGGATTCGAGGAAAGGAAAATAGAGACATTACCTTGTAGTGCATCAGTAATCACTTCCAAGAGATTAAAACCGTGCTTAGATGCAGTCCCATCCCCGCTATTAAAACTTAATAAAAAGCAAAAATCGGAACCCTTACCAACTCAACCACGCATAAAAACTTGGTATCATTTGCTCCAGCTTACGTAACTCACTTTCAGCAACTTCCTCCAACAGCAGCACCGCACACCAACGTCGATCGCAAGTCCAACGACATATAGTAGCGAGAACCGCTTCCACACCTCCGACAATCGCTTCTCGAAGTATAGTCACGCTAGTTTGAATCGGAGTGCTGTCCCCATCATTCGGTTCCCAATCCCCACCGACTTCATATATAGGAGAGGAATTATCGTTTTTATCAAAATTCACCCCATTATTCGCGGTAGTATCCACCCCTCCCAATGGGGAATTCCCTATACCATTAGGGGGGGGGGTGGATACCGGGTCAGGAGGAGGCGCAACCCCGTACTGGGCTTCTATTCCAGCCTGATATCGCCGCTGGGATTCCGCATCTTGACGCGCTCGTTCTTCTTTTAGCTGACGTTTGTTTTCCCGATGCTCAATTACGCGGAGCGCAAACTCCAATTTCCCAGCATCTAAAAAGTGATATTTAACTTGTTTACCCCTTGGACCAATTTTTTTATTAACCAGCTTTAATCCCAACTGTCTAACCAGCAAATCCAACAACCATATTGGTTCGCAATTTTCTGGAACGGTAAACCCAAGGATGTCACTTATATGTTGCCCAATTTGT
>JBHJOU010000818.1:0-4308 GCA_050329355.1 Rivularia sp. (in: cyanobacteria) | reverse complement strand
AGTTACATCAAAAGGGTGTTACACCTACAGAAGTTGAAAATGCAAAACACAATTTGACCGGGAATTACAATGTTTCACTAGCTTCTCCAGATGAATTAACCTACAGAATTATTAGAAATAAAGTATTAGGTTTAGATACAGAAGAACTACGCAGTTATACTGATAAAATTCAAGCAGTAACACCCGTCCAAGTCAATCAAGCAGCACGGGAGCTACTTCATCCAGATAAAATTGTAGTAGTAACCGCAGGACCAGCAGTTTTAGCCGATCAAGGGAAAAGAAGTAATTAAGAGTTAGGAGTTAGGAGTTAGGAGTTAAGAGTTAGGAGTTAGGAGTTAGGAGTTAGGAGTTAAGAGTTAGGAGTTAGGAGTTAAGAGTTAGGAGTTAGGAGTTAGGAGTGAGGAGTTATTTATTTCTCCCTCGAACCCCATCCCCTTGTCACCCCATCCCCTTGTCTCCCCATCTGCCCATCTCCCATCTCACATCAGGGGCAAGAGACACAAAATAAGTTAACTTAAAATATATACAGAATTGTTTCTCAACTAAGCGAGTAAATCAATTTACATTTAAGCGGCAACGCACCTTCCAATTATTATCTTATGAACATTTTAAGTAATCTGCTTTCTCAGCCATCTCAAGATACTCGCCCTAAAAGACAGCGTAGGGGAATCGAAATTAAATCGCCGCGTGAAATTGAAATTATGCGTCAATCGGGGAAAATTGTCGCAACTGTGTTAAAAGAAATTTCTGAGTTGGTAAAGCCAGGAATGACTACAGCAGACTTAGATGCTTATGCTGAGAAACGTATCCGCGAAATGGGTGCTACACCTAGTTTTAAGGGATACCACGGTTTTACGGGTTCTATTTGTTCTAGTATCAACAACGAAGTAGTACATGGTATCCCCAGTGCCAAGAAAGTCATCCGCACAGGGGATGTTTTAAAAGTTGATACAGGCGCTTTCTTCCAGGGATTTCACGGTGATTCATGTATCACAATTGCCGTAGAGGAAGTAAAACCGAATGATGCAAAATTAATTCGTGTTGCCGAAGAAGCGCTTTATAAAGGCATCGAACAAGTTAAAGCTGGTAACTACTTAATGGATATTGCTGGTGCCATTGAAGACCATGTGAAATCCAACGGTTTTAGTGTAGTTGAAGACTTTACTGGACATGGTGTCGGTAGAAACTTACACGAAGAACCTTCCGTTTTTAATTTCCGCACCCGTGAAATGCCTAACGTCAAATTGCGTAAAGGAATGACCCTAGCAATTGAACCAATTTTAAACGCTGGTTCTAAACATTGTAAAACCTTATCCGACCGTTGGACTGCCGTAACTGTAGATAATTCTTTTTCAGCACAATTTGAGCATACCGTATTAGTTACAGAAACCGGGTATGAGATTTTAACCGATAGAACAAAAATTTAAATGGTGGAGAGTAGGGTTGGGGGGAATAGGGAATTGGTAATTGGTAATAAACAACTGTCAACTCCTAACTCCTAACTCCTAACTCCAAACTCCAAACTCCAAACTCCAAACTCCTAACTCCTAACTCCAAACTCCTAACTCCTAACTCCTAACTATTCCCTATTTCATCAAACTTTGCCCGCACCGCTTGTATATCTTGCCACATCAACCATTTGGGACTACCAGTTTCACGGGAAGGATTACGTAGTAAATAAGAAGGATGAAAAATTGGCATACACAAACGACCTTCCCATTCTATCCACTGTCCGCGAATTTTACTAATTGCTTGTTTTTCCGCGAGTAAACCTTTGAGAGCTGTCGCACCTGTCAAAAGGATGATTTTTGGATTAACAAGCCGAATTTGTTCTAACAAATAAGGTTTACAAGCCTTAATTTCTTCAGTAGTTGGATTGCGATTAGCGGGAGGACGACATTTATTAATATTGGCAATATATACATCTTGTTCGCTGTCAAGCTTTGCTGAGTCCAAAATCTTTTCCAAAAGTTGTCCCGCTCTGCCAACGAAAGGTAATCCAGTTTCATCTTCATTTTGACCTGGAGCTTCGCCAATAATCATAATGGATGCTTGAAGATTTCCTCTACCAACAACCGCATTTTGACGAGTATCTCCAAGGGAACAACGATGACAATTATTGCAATGTTGAGCCAATTCCGTCATGGTTGGATAAGTACCTGGAGGAATGGGTATTTTGGCATTTGTGGGAATAAGTTCTTTTTGGTTAAAAGTTGAATCCTCAAAAAGATTTAACTGATTTTTGCTGTTCATTTGAAATAAAACTTGCGTTTGAGAAAAGAATCTCTACTAATATTGGTTCGGGTACGCTTTTTTTGCGTAATACTTATATCTATAAACTCTTCATTATATCAGCTATTAAGAATAGACCATAGAGAAATTCAAGGCATACCGTTGTAAATTGTAAAATGTTTAGTAAATCATGTTGTACAACCCACTTTTTCAAAATCGCGAGGCTGCGGGTGTTGAGTTAGCCCAAGCAATTCGTACTCAATTGAACAAACAAGCGGTTGAAGCTGGATCAAAACCAATCCCAATTGTTTATGCTTTACCTCGAGGGGGATTACCAGTTGCTTTACCAGTAGCGCGTTTGCTTGATTGTCCTTTGAACATAGAAGTTGCAAAAAAAATTAGTCATCCCCAAAATCAGGAATTAGCCATTGGTGCGGTGACTGCTTCAGGAAGTGTTGTTTGGTCAGATCATAGACTATTTCGCTTCAAATTTTATTCCCGAGAAAAACATCAAGTAAGTTTAAATGCAGCGATGGACTGTGCTAAATCTTTAGAGACACAATTAAGCCCTGCTTGTCCCCAAGTAAATCCCCAAGGAGCTACCATTATTTTAGTTGATGATGGGATTGCTACAGGTATGACAATTGCTGCGGCTGCAACTTCCCTAAGAAAGTTGAATCCCGCGCAAATTTGGCTGTGTACTCCAGTAGCACCTGAAAAATTAATTCCTTGGTTGCATAAATGGGGAGAAAAAGTAATCGTTTTAGCAACACCAAAATCTTTTTTAAGTGTAAGTAATTTTTATGTAGAATTTCCTCAAGTTGAAACTCAACAAGCTTTAGAATATCTTCAACAGCAGCCGATTAAAGGATGAATGATGATCTTGATGTAAAGATTTTGAAACTGCGATCGCGCTCTAAAAATCTAATCTTGTTCTGGAAAAACCACACCTTCATATATTAATGCGATCGCCATCTCAAATTCGATGCTGGATAAGGTAATTACATCTTCTTCAATATAGGGATAATAAAGCCACATTCTCCCTTCTCCCCGACAGTAACGTTCAACGGAAATTTTTTCGGAATCTATTAATAAATATTCTTGTAAAGAAGGCATTTTCAGATAATTGGTAAATTTTTCCCCCCTATCTCTGCTAGCTGTACTAGGAGAAAGAACTTCGGCAATTATTTTTGGATTTTGAATAAATTTGCGAGCATTTTGGTCTTGCGGGTCGCAACTGACGATAACATCAGGGTAATAATAAGGGCTTTTAGGGGTGACTTGCACCTTCACATCCGACACATTCACCCGACAACCCCTACCACGTAAATGTGGACGTAAGGCTGTGTAAAAATTCAACGCAATATCATTATGGGGAATTGTACCACCAGTCATGGCAAAAACTTCGCCGTTGTCGTATTCGTAACGAAGTTCTTGCAGGGGCTCCCATGCCAGATATTCTTCGATGGTCATTTTTTGTGGTTCTTGGGAGATGGCTACCATAGCAAAATTTTTCCAGTTTGTTTTGATTGTAGCGAATCTGCCACGATATTCGATTTCTTGGTGAGTTATGGCGATCGCATCTCGCTTAAGGAAACGGCTGGAGGTGTATAGTACTGGGGCTAGTGGGCTAGTCAGCTATTACAACGAACCTGGTTGTTCGCAAGCTCCCCATTCAGCCAAAGGCAACGGGGAGAAGCTGACAATTGATTATTTATTTTTATAATCATTAATCGTAATTCATGGCTCTAGCATAGTCGCCCATGGCATAGCAAGCAGTTTTAAGACTAGCACGAGCCTGGTCTTGGCTGCGACGGTCTTTCATTGCTTTAGCGATTCGTAAACGTTCTTCATAATAAGAGATTGCTCGTTCATAATCACCTAAAGCTTCACAAGCAACTCCCAAGCTACCTAAAGATTGTTCTTGTGTACGGCTATCTTGAATATCTTTTGCTATTTGTAAACGTTCTTCATAGCAGATAATCACCTTTTTATATTCACCCAAAGCATAATAAGCATTACCAAGATTTTTTAAAACTTGAATGCTACTGCGATTGTTTTTGAGTAATCGAGATA
>JBHJOU010000584.1:0-4630 GCA_050329355.1 Rivularia sp. (in: cyanobacteria) | reverse complement strand
GATAGTTTAGAGAAACGCAAAGCTGATAAAATTGGTTTGCAAGAAGAATTGGGATTAGAAGTTAACAAAAATGCCTTTTTAGTTGGGATGGTATCCCGTTTAGTAGAACAAAAAGGCATCGATTTAATGATGCAGGTTCTTGATCGATTTTTATCTTATACAGATGCTCAGTTTGTGGTTTTGGGGACAGGAGATAGAAATTACGAAACCCAACTGTGGCAAATGGCATCTCGTTTTCCTGGAAGAATGGCAAGCTACATACTTTATAACGATGCTTTGGCTCGGCGGATTTATGCCGGTAGCGATGCATTCTTAATGCCGAGTCGTTTTGAACCTTGCGGTATCAGTCAAATGCTCGCGATGCGCTACGGTTGCGTACCAATTGTGCGTCGTACAGGGGGATTAGTAGATACGGTATCTCATCACGACCCAATGAATCAAGCAGGTACGGGTTATTGTTTCGATCGTTATGAAGCCTTAGATTTATACACTTGCATGGTAAGGGCTTGGGAAGGCTTCCGTTTTAAACCCCAATGGCAAGAATTGCAGCAACGGGGTATGAGTCAGAACTTCAGTTGGAAGCTTTCGGCTAAAAAGTACGTGAGTCTGTATAATTCGATTTTGGGTTTACCTGAAGAGGAAGAGAAACTGGAGAAATCGGTAGCGGTTAAGTCCTCATAATCGATAGAAGTCGGGTTTTAAGCAAAATATCCATCACCCACAACAAACCTTATAAAAACCCGACTTCTCACCCAAATAATCCTAGAAGTCGGGTTTTTAAGCCTTGATATCCATCACCTACAACAAATTTCACAAAAACCTGACTTCTTACCTATGTGGGATTTATTTAAATATTAATTAAAAAAATAATTTTTTTAGAATAATAATCATTAAAATTCAGTATATTCTCTCAAATTGAGATGAATAAAAAAGCATTCTATGGCAATTAATAGGCAATTCATTTATCCGTATATATTCTAATTATTTTTATTTTGATAAAGATTAGTCTAAACCCCTTCCCATTTCCAAATTATTTTGTCAAACTTAATATTAGTTAGCGAGCGAAAGCAACGCGGCTAAAACTGAATATTGTTTAATAGAGTAATTCAGAAAAAGTTAGTTGATATTTAGCTCAATTGATTTAATCAAAGTTCTCAGCGTGCAGCCTTTTAGTGATGTAATATTCACATTTTTATTGGGTGAATATTGGGATTATTGAAAGATAGTGTCAGGGATTAGTGCAAATACCATCTGTTAATTAAACAAGATTGTACCTTGACCCTAGAGAATTAAAATGAAAGAAGTTTTAGAATTGATTGAACAGAAAAAGCAAGAGTTTGCACAGCTTGAGTTTTTTCAGTTTTTGCGGGATAGGAGTATAGATCCTAGGCAACGATTAGTTTGGGTTCCCTGTGTGATTCCGTTAATAATGAGTGTAAAGGATTTAAATAACTGTATCTTAAGAGATGAGCCAACTACAGATCCAATTCAGAAAATAATTAATTTTCATACTCATGAAGATGGTCGTCACTGGAAGTGGTTTCTTACAGATTTAGAACGATTAGGTTTAGATTCTTCATTACAGCTAACTGACACTTTAAGATTTCTATGGGGTGAGGAAACACAAACAGCGCGTTTACTTGCTTACAAATTAGTTGCATACACTTTTAATGCTAGTCCAGCTATAAAGTTAGTGGCTACTGAAATTATTGAAGCAACAGGAATTGTGGCTTTTTCAGCATTTGCAGAAGTTGGTCAAGAACTTGAACAAATTACTCAAAAACGTCATCGCTACTTTTCAGCATCTCATCTTGCTGTAGAAACAGGTCATGTTTTTAGCGCGGTGGATAATATGGAACAACTTTTAGAGAATATTCAACTGACTGATGATGAAAAAGTGAAAGCGATATATATCGTAAATACTGTTTACAAAACTTTCTCTGAATTAACTAATTACTTAATGAAATATGCACAGAATAATTACTTTGAACAACCATTCCTAAAAGCTAGCTCTTTAGAAGAGTCTTTAGCAAATAATTAAGTAATAAATGTAAAATACATTGAATAAATACGCTTTAGCGACAACTCATTGTAAAAAATAAACAATTTTTTTCATGTACTCTCAGGCTATTTTTTTATTTTTATTCTGAGAGTAATTATTCAGTAATATACATAATTTCATAAAAATGACTACTAATAAAGAAACGTTTGATTATTTAATTATCGGTGCGGGTCCGGCTGGACTACAACTGGGGTATTTTTTAGAAAAAGCTAATCGTAACTATCTAGTTTTAGAAGCAGGTAAAAACCCCGGAACTTTCTTTAAAAAGTATCCTATACACCGTAAGCTGATTTCTATAAACAAGGTTTACACTGGATACGACAATCCAGAAATTAACTTGAGATGGGATTGGAATTCTTTGCTAAGTGATAGTGAGGAAATGCTGTTTAAGAATTATAGTAAACGTTACTTCCCTGGTGCAGATAACTTAGTGCAATACTTGAATGATTTTGCACATCATTTCGATATCAAGATTCAATACGATACCCAAATTGTCAAAATATCTAAGAAAAATAATTTTCAACTTACAGATAGTGATGGAAATAGTTATTCCTGCGAGCGCTTGATTATTGCAACAGGAGCATTTAAATCATATATTCCACAAATCCCTGGGATTGAGTTAGCTGAAAATTATGTAGAAGTCTCAACAAATGCAGATGAGTTTATTAATCAAAAAGTTTTAATCATTGGCAAAGGTAATTCTGCTTTTGAAACAGCGGATCATCTTACAGAGACTGCCTCAGTTATCCATGTAGCAAGTCCTAATCCATTAAACTTAGCATGGAAAACTCATTATGTAGGTAATTTAAGAGCCGTTAATAATAACTTTTTAGACACTTATCAACTAAAAACTCAAAATGCAGTTTTAGATGCAACAATTAAAAAAATTAGCTATCAAGACAAAAAGTTCATTGTCTCTGTAAGCTATACTCATGCTGATGATGAAAAAGAAGATATAATTTATGACCGCGTTATAGTTTGTACTGGATTCCGCTTTGACGATTCAATATTTGACGAAAGTTGTCGTCCAGAAATGGTGATAAACAATCGTTTCCCTAATCAAACAAGCGAATGGGAATCTACAAATATTAAAAACTTGTATTTTGCTGGTGCTTTAATGCAAATGCGAGATTTTAAGAAATCTTCATCAGCTTTTATTCATGGTTTTCGCTACAACATCAAGGCTTTGCATAAAATTTTAGAATATAAGTATTACAATATTAAATGGCAAACTAAAGTTATTGATTCTACGTCAGAAGCTATTGTCAATGCAGCTATTAAGCGTATAAATATCAGTTCTGCATTATGGCAACAATTTGGTTTTCTGTGTGACTGTATTACAGTTTCTGATAATGGTAAGAGCGCTAATTATTATGAAGAGATTCCTGTTGACTATTTGCATATTAGCGAAATAGGGCAGCATATTCATTACTATATAATTACATTAGAATTTGGAAAAATTGATGGAGACCCATTTAATATTAGTCGCTATCCAAAACCCAACCAAGCTAAGAAGAGTACGTTTATTCATCCAGTAATTCGGCGCTTTAGTAAGTCGAAATTGATATCTGAGTATCATGTACTTGAAGATTTAGATGGTGAATGGATTAAGAATGAAATACATATCAAGCCATTATTAAAATTCTTTGATTTGCAGTTGATAGACGATTCTAAATCTACGTTTTCACAAATTATTCCTGCGTTACCGAAAAGTAAAAAATTAGTTCAAGAAAGTGTTAGGTAATAGTTTTTTTAGTCGATGTAAGTGGTCTTTGTAAATGTAGCCCGAGACTTCCAGTCTCAGGGCATTATTTTTAAAATTTTCAATCAAATTCTACCATAAATGTTTAAAAAACTGAATATTGGGGAACCCTAGATATACAGTATATATTTATAGTCATCTATAAAGGATTGTATAATGCTCGCATCTACCTTGGTTCCCGGTTATGAGGTTACGGAAGTCATCTATGAGGGAATCAACACTATTATTTATCGGGGTACATCGCATTTAAACCAGGAAAAAGTCATTCTTAAAATCCTTAAGGAAGATTATCCTACTTTAGATGCGATTACTCGGCTCAAGCATGAATACAAAATTACTCAAAATCTTAATTTAGAAGGTATCGTTAAGATATTAAGGCTTGAGACTGAGCAAAATCGTTTACTGCTTGTGTTGGAAGATTTTGGGGGACAGTCTCTTAAACAAGTACTTTCTCAGCGTAAATTAGAATTACTGGAATTTTTGAGTATTGGGGTACAATTAGCAAAAGCTTTGATATCGCTGCATTCTCATAATATTATTCACAAAGATGTCAAAGCTGATAATATTATTATTAATCCTAAAACAGCAGAAGTTAAGCTGACCGACTTTAGTATCGCTTCAAGACTCGGTAAAGAAAAACTACAATTAACTAACCCCAATCAACTCGAAGGGACATTGACATATATCTCCCCAGAACAAACTGGAAGAATGAATCGCGTCCTTGATTATCGCACCGATTTTTATTCTCTGGGTATAACTTTCTATGAAATGCTTACGGGAAGATTACCTTTTCAAAGTAACGACCC
>JBHJOU010000870.1:0-21369 GCA_050329355.1 Rivularia sp. (in: cyanobacteria) | reverse complement strand
AATAGTTTCTTTGAGCGCATTAAAAAGTACTTCCCTCCATGAATCACAGGGGAATTACTATTAGAAAAGGCGGACTAAAATTTGTTTCAAGCTAAAGTATTTCTACACACAACGGAGTTTGATGATGTGTATAAAACTTACTATTTGTTGTAAACAATAAAAATTGTGTTAGTTACCTTCTTAAATATTATTCCTCCTTCAAACAATAAGAAAACTCATATCATCTTATAGGAAAAGCTGTTTACTTGATGAACGAAGAAGGAAAAGAAAATAAACATTAACTATTGGAGTGGCTAGACTGTCTTAGTATTTCTTTACATAAAAAGTTAGTGCCTTAATTATTTGAGTATGCTTCAAACCGAGACTAATGTAAAACGAAATAATTATGAATTAAAATTTATTGCCTAAATTATTAGTGCATTAACTATCATTTTCTAAAATATTCGTATATATATGATTAGCATACTAATTATTTACCTAGTAAATTACCCTCAAACCAAAACCGAGCAAAAAGCGAGGTATAATACTACAAGTGTCCAAACCCCGGCGTAATAGACACTTCACTCAAAAGTAAGCTAAAACTGTGCAGATGCCCTGCGAGACAACGGTTAGTAAAAGTACTACTATTAAAGGATATGTGACAAGCTGTGACGGTAAATATTCTTAAAATTACCTTAAATAAATGCGTAATACATTATTACATTGATAAAGTGTCACAATGCTTATTGCTATTTTGATTAAATTATGCATACAAAACTGCTGCTATTAAATTAATTTGCGCGTTGTAGTAATTGTGGATTATCCTAAACTCACTTTTTTCTTCTAAAAAAGATTTAGATTCAACAGAAGAATACTAATTAACAACTACGCCAACTGCATACACCAAATATAAAAAATATGGCAGATATACGAGGGCAAAAATTTACCTATTTTTACCAAACTTTTACTTTGTAAAAATAACTACAAATAATTTGCAGAAATATTCATAGTAGATAAATAGGCATTTATTTAGCCAAATATAGTCATTCCCTAATACACCAACTCTCCTAACCAAAGAAAGTATCTTTATAACTTCTTAATAAAAAAGACTTAAGATATCGTAGATATACTGAGCTTTGTTGCAGGTTTGCGGTTTTTACTTAGAAAATATTCCGTATATTCTCACCTGTGTAATAAACGATTATCAATGTTAGAACAAGACTTATTCTGCTCTTGTTGCTGAAAATACTTGGTTAACTTAAGCCAATCGGTATTTGTATCGGCACTTAATTCAATTACCACTGTATTTAAAATGTATCTATTTATATAGATATATTAGAAAAATACGGAAGCATCTCTTGTATTAGTCCCAGCCACAAAACATTCAACATGAACCAGGAATTAGTAATCCAGGACTTAGCTATTTTCGTTGTTGCCAAGAATCACAAATCCCACCTCGTAAATATAGACTTTCTCGAATGCAGTGGTACTATACCGAGTAATTGGGAATTAGCGCGTCAACCAGTCAATACTGATAACGTATCTCAAGTAGTATTTACCAACGGTATTGCGATTACTGCGGAGCCTCAAAGAGTAATATTCGCACAGTCAATTAGAAATGTTGAAGAAGAATCAATTCTAATACCAGAAATAGCTCAGAAATATGCGAGCGCTTTGCCTTTGATGGAATTTAAAGCTGTTGTCGTTAATCTTAGAAGTTACGTTCCTTTTGAAGAACAAGATACCGCACGTCAGTATATTACACAAAATCTGCTATCTCCCGGTGCATGGCAATCAGTAGGAGAAGCACCTGTGAGAGCATCGGTTGAATTCACTTACAAACTGCAACGTTGTCCCTTTCATTTAAAAGTAATGGAAGCAGCATTGCAAGCAGAAAACCAAAGCCAAGAAATCACTCCTATTATCATGTTTAGCGGTAGTTTCTCCTATTCTCTTAATGCAGAAAACAAAAATGATTTGTTAGCGTCGCTCCACTCTGCTATTAATAATTGGCAGTCTGATTTAGATGAGTATCAAAGCATTATTAATAATAAGTTTTTAGCACAAGTACCACAACAAACATTGCCAACAAGTGAATATAATCTGGAAACAAGCAACAATACAGAAACAAACAGCTTATTTGCTATGAGCGCGTAAATCAGCGTTAGCGCTTAGCAGCTAGCGTAGGTGATGCGGTAGCGTCATACAGTTAATAGTTTTTCAGGTGGGTTTATCTAAATAATTGGATAAATTTCATAACTGTTCTCATAAGAACAAATATTAATATATTGCGGACAAGTATCTATAAGTCCGCACTCAGAAATATTGAATTTATTTATTTTTTTGAGCTAATTATTTAACTTAGTTGAAACGCATATAGTAGCGTTGAAAATTTAAGTTTTAATTGAAATAATAAGGGTTGTATGGCTAGTATTGATATATTCGGCAACAAGAATGATGAAGAATTCTTTGATTCTTCTTTGTTAGATAATTCGGCGGAAGATACTTATGGTTTAAACTCAGCTAATAAGGTTGATAAAAATACAGGAACTGAACCCTTAGCTGCGGAAATAGAAAAACTTAATTCAGAAAACTTAAATATTGCATATAACACCGATAACATTGGTGACGATACCGTTAATTCAGTATCGTCACTATTTTTATATAATCAAATATTTACTCCAAACCAATTATTCGGACAACAAGTAACTGATTTTAATAAAATAAATACCGATTTAGATAAAACCTCGATTGATTTCATTACTGGAAGTAAAAATCCGGGTTTAGTCGGTAATATTGAATTTGACTCAAATTTCAACTCAGATTCAAATTCATTAATAATAGAAACCGACATTGCTGCATCTCCCATCCCAATGTCAGCTGCTGCACCTACTCCTAAATATGCAATAAGAACAGAGAAACAAGTTAGCATTAATAACGGTGGAGATTTAGATGGCAATCCCCTCGATATCAGCGACGATGCTTTAATTTATGCAGCCAAAGGTTTTACGATTAATGGCAACATTAACCTACCAGTACAAAGAGATGGAAACGGTAATCCCCTTACTAATAATTCTGGTAAATTACTTTTAGTAAATAATGCCGTTACCGTTGCTCCGAATTACACTACTATCAATGCGAATAACAATCAATATGCTAACTTAGTCCCTCCGCAAGTAGTTTCTGAACAAGTAATTGATATTCCAGCTTATGCAGATTTAAAACAGCTTACATTAGATAACATCATTCCATCAGGTACACCAACCGTAGCTTTTAATTCCAGTCAAAATCCCCTTAATAATTCTCAAGATTGGGATAATAAATTCCCAGCACCGGGTACTGAATCTAATCCAACGGTAGTAAGAGTTACGGGTGGAGGATTAAATATTCCCGGTAATATTAATATCAGCAATTACGTTATCACCGTAGAAAACGGAGATATCAACTTTAACGGTAGCAATCACAACTTTAATAATGTTGTATTAATTACTAACAACGGTAATATTAATTTATCTGGAGTACAAGCAACAAATTTATCTGTATTTGCTTCTCGTTCTATTAATATGAACAGTCAAGCTTCGTTTGCAGCTTCTACAATGCTAGCATCTGGAAGCACAAGCGGTAGTATTAATTTTAATGGGAAGACGGCTTCTATCAACGATTCGGATAATCTGAAAGTGGTTAGTGCTGGTAGAATCACCTTTAACGCTGCATCAAATAGTCGTGGCTCCTTTGAGAGTATAGGCGACTTTACTTTCAATAATAATTCTACTTTGTACGGTACTATAGCCGCGAAGGGTTTTATTACTTTTAATAATGGTGCAAATGTTATCTATGCGTCGAATACACCTGTAGAAGTAGATACCTCTCCACCTATTATTAATGCAGCTTTAACCAACGATACAGGGGAGAGCGATACAGATAAAATTACCAACGACCCCACAATTAGTGGTACTTTAATTGATGATGGAGAAATAGTAGAGTTTACCGCAGGGTTTGACGATGCAGACATTGCTAATTATGTCAATGTTTTACCCCAACGTGACGAAAATGGTAATTTTAGCTTTGATAGAGCAACTTTAGAATCTATTTACGGCGACACTTTACCAGATGGAAACCATACTCTACATTTAATTTCCACAGATGCTTCTGGTAATGTTTCCAATCTGTTTGATTTAGCGTTTACTTTAGATACGGTAACTCCAACTCCTGATAACTTAGATTTAACTGCAACCGATGATAATGGAGTTGATGACAGCGATAATATTACAAGTAATTCAACTCCTAACATTACGGGTAATGCGGAAGCGGGAGCAAAGGTAGAATTATTAAATAACTCCATCAAGATTGGAGAAGCTACAGCGGATAGCAACGGTAATTGGCAAATAACCACTAATAATTTAGCAGACGGTAATTATAGTATTACGGCTATTGCAACCGATATTGCTGGAAATCAAAATCAATCGGATGTGCCGTTATCTTTAACAGTTGATACCATATCTCCGGATGCTCCAATCAACTTAAAATTATCTCCAAATAGCGATTCGGGAATTAGTAACAGCGATAATATTACAAATGATATTTCACCTACCATTACTGGGTTAGCAGCATCTGATGCGACAGTTGAGTTATTCAGCGACGGGGTATTGGTAGGAACAACCACCGCTGACAATGAAGGTAATTGGCAAATTGATGTTAGCAGTAATTTGACAGACGGGGTACGAGAAATTACTGCTGTAGCGACAGATGTTGCAGGGAATCAAAGTGTTTCGTCTGCACCTTTATCAATTACGATTGATAGTGCATTACCGCAAATAACTTTAACTTTTCCGGTTACGGGTACGGATTTAAATCAATCTTCTCGTTTGGTTGGTATTGCTAACGGTACTGGTAGTGATTTAATTAGCTTTTCCTACAAATTTGATTCTGGTGAGGATATCCCAGTTACCCTTAATGGTAATGGAGAATTTGACCAAGAATTTGATTTAACAGGTTTAGGAAATGGCGATCGCACTTTAATTCTTTCTACTCGTGACGTTGCTGGTAATGTGGAAACAGCAGTGTATAGCGTTTCTATAGTTTTAGATTCTCCTCCCGTAGTTGCAGCAGCTTTAGTTAACGATTCTGGGGAAAGCAATACAGATAAAATTACCAACGACCCAACAATTAACGGTACGATTACAGATGATGGAAATATCGTTACCTTGATTGCTGGATTTAACGACGTTGAAGTTGATAATTATGTAGACGTTTCTGCTCAATTGCAGTCGGATGGTAGTTTTAGTTTAGATAAAGCAACTTTAGAAACTATTTACGGGGATACCTTACCGGATGGAAATCATATCTTGCGTATACAAGCAATAGATGATTACGGTAACACTTCTGAAATTAAAGACGTAAACTTTACTTTAGACACCACACCACCACCTGTTTCCAACCCAGATTTACCAACTAGCAACGATAGCGGTATTAGCAACAGCGATAATATTACCAATAATAATACTCCCAACATTACCGGGAATACAGAAGCTGGAAGTAGAGTAGAATTATTCGTTAACGCAAATTCAATTGGCGAAGTAGTTGTTGATGGAAGTGGCAATTGGGTTTCCACAACTGCTCCATTAACCGATGGAGAATATGAAATCACCGCAACAGCTACAGATATTGCTGGAAATACCAGTAATTCCGATATCCCCTTACAGTTAAATATCGATACTGCTCTACCAAATATCAATTTTGATTCCAACCTGGAAAATCAAGCTTTAAATGCACAAACTAGGTTAGCAGGAAATGCTAGCGGTACTGGATCTAATATTACCGCGATTGAATACAGTTTTGATGCAAACCCGGCTGCTACTACAATATCTTTGGATGATGCTCTTAATTTTAACCAAGAGTTTGATTTAACGGGATTAGAAAATGGAAGTCATATCCTCACGGTTGCAATTACAGATGCAGCGGGTAATGTCAATACGATTCAATATAACGTTACAGTTGCAGTTGACGAGCAACCACCTGTAATTACAGCTTCCTTGGTAAGCGATACTGGTTTAGATTCAACGGATAAGATTACTAATAATCCGAATATTAGCGGTACTGTAACTGATGAGAATCAAGTTGTTGAACTAAATATAGGTTTTAACAACGTTGATGTCGATAATTATGTAGATATTGCCGCACGATTGCAGTCAGATGGAAGTTTTACTTTAGATAAAACAACTTTAGAAATCATTTATGGCGATAGTTTACCGGATGGGAACCATACTTTAAATTTAATTTCCCAAGATGAATTTGGCAATACTAGCGATATTTACAACTTTGCATTCACCTTAGATACTACCACCTTAGAACCAACTTTAGATTTAACATCAGATAGCGACAGCGGTACAAGTAGTAGCGACAATATTACTTTAACTAAAACTCCTACCATAACTGGTACCGGAGAAGCGGGTGCTACTGTTTCTCTTTTAGAAGATAATCAAAGTCTGGGAGAAACAACCGTCGGTAATGATGGTACCTGGGAAATTACTACTTCTGAATTTGCAGATGGGGAATATGAATTAACTGCTGTTGCTACAGATATTGCTGGAAATCAAAGTACTTCGTCTGCACCTTTATCAATTACGATTGATAGCGAAATACCTCAAATTACTTTAACTACCCCGATTGACGCTTCTCCTTTAACTCCAGAAAGCAAAATTATAGGTACGGTTAACGGTACTGGTAGCGATATTAATCAAGTAACTTACCGCTTCAATGATTTAGAAGAAATTCCCGTATCCTTTAACTCTACAGGAACCTTCAATCAAGCCTTTGATTTAACTGGATTAGATAATGGAGACTATACCGTTACCGTTACCACTACAGACGTAGCTGGTAATGTCAATACGAATCAATATAACGTAACCGTTGAAATCGATATTGATAGTCCGATAATCGACGTTTCCTTAAATAACGATACCGCACCAAATAATACTACTAACACAGATAGAATTACATCCGACCCCACAATTAACGGTACGATTAGAGATAATAACAATATCGTTTCCTTCCAAGCTGGATTCAACGATAATTTAGTTAATGTCACTTCTTCTTTACAACCAGATGGTAGCTTTAGCTTTAATAAAACTCAGTTGGAAACCATTTTAGGAAATACTTTAGAAGATGGAATTCAAACTCTACAATTACAAGCTACCGATGCTAGTGGCAATCAATCAGAAATATTTAGTTTTACGTTTACCCTAGATACTACCGTTAATCCACCACAAAACTTAGATTTACCTGCCGATAAAGATAGCGGTGTAGATAGCAGCGATAATATTACCAATGATAATTCTCCCATTATTACTGGTAGCGCGGAAGCCAATTCTACAGTACAGTTATCTCAAAATGGGGAAGTAGTTGGAGAAACTATAGCTACAGAGGGTGGAAATTGGGAAATTGCTGCAAATAATCTTGCAGATGGTAATTTTGAATATAGGGCGATCGCAACCGACATTGCTGGAAATATCAGTTCTTCAAGTACTCCTCTAACAATTACCATTGATACTGCTTTACCTTCTATTAACCTTACTACAGCAACAGATACACCTCTGACACCAGGAGCTAAACTAACTGGTAGTGCAGATGGTACAGGTAGTTTATTAGAAAATTTAACGTATAGCTTTGATGACGGAGAAGAAATTACGTTAACTTATGACAGCGAAGGTAATTTTGACGCTTATTTCAATTTAACTGGTTTAGATAACGGTTCCCATATCCTTAATATTACCAGTACCGATACTGCTGGGAATATCAACACAATTCAATATAACGTTACGGTAACTATTGACGATGTTGTACCAGTAATTGCAGCCGCATTATTTAGAGATACCGCACCAAACAACGAAACCAATACAGATTCTATTACCTTTGATGCCACAATTAACGGTACGGTAACGGAAAATAATCAAATTGTTGAGCTAAAAGCTGCTTTTGATAATACTCCCATAGAGTCGGGTATTGATGTCACCGCACAATTACAGCCAGATGGGAATTTTACCTTTAATCAAACAACTTTAGAAACTATTTACGGGGATAGTTTACCGGATGGTACTCATACTCTCAGCTTACAAGCCAAAGATGAATACGGTAACGTTTCCAGTAGCTTTGATATTACCTTTACCCTAGATACAAATATTGTCCAACCAGTCTTTGATTTAGATGCAGAATCTGACTCGGAAGACATCGGTGATAAAAAGACAACCTTTGAAATCGTTACGTTAATCGGACAAACAGAAAGCAATGCTACAATAGCATTGCAAGGAACTGATTTAACAACAACTGCCGATAGTGAAGGAAAATATAGCTTTACAGATATTTCCTTAGAGCTTGGAGATAATTCCTTTACAGCAGTTTCTATAGATATTGCAGGAAACGAAAACACCTACACTGAAATTATTACCCGTCTCAATCCTCCTGCTGGAATTACCTTAGATACCAATATTGTTGCAGAAAATAGTAGCCAAGGTACTGTTATTGGAATATTGGGAAGTACAGATACTAATACAGAAAATACATTTACTTATAGCTTAATAGATGATGCGAGCGGTCGTTTCCGAATTGTAGAAAACCAATTACAAGTATTGAGCGGTACTCTACTCGACTTTGAAACTAATACCCAGCATACCATTACAGTCCGCAGCGTAGATAACAATGGTTTAATCGCGACAGAAAACTTTGCGATCGCAGTTACTAATGTCAACGAAGCACCGACATTTAACAGCACTCCCGAATATACCGGAGAAACGGGTACCGAATATACTTACAATATCAATACTATTGACCCAGATGCGGGAGATAGCAGAATAATTTCCGCTAATAACCTTCCCGACTGGTTAACTTTGACGGATAACGGTGACGGTAGTGCGACATTAAGCGGTACTCCAACTAATACAGCAGACGGTATTCCTATAGAAGACAGTTTATATAACGTAGATTTAACCGTTACCGATGCGGGTGGTTTAACAGAAATTCAATCGTTTATTATTTCCGCTGCTCCTAATATCTCCCTGACGGAAGAAACTAATTTTGAGAAAACTAAAAATATCTCCTTTACCATTCCCCAAAATCCTTCCATTCTCAACTTTAAAATAAATCCGCAATTCGACACCGCAGATGCAGACTTTATTAATGATGCTTTGGAAGTCGCTTTAGTTGATGCGAATGGTAAATCCTTAGTACATACTTTTTCTAAAAATAAAGATGCTTTCTTCAACTTGACGGAAGGAGAAAATGCAGCTTTGGGAGCGGGAACGAATTATAATCCTGCTGACGGTACAATTAGCTTGAATTTAACTGGTGTTACCCCAGGAGCAGCAGCAACATTAATTTTCCGTTTAGTAAATAACGATAGCGATACCACCACCAACGTCACTATTTCTGACTTTACCGTTGAAATTGCCCCAGTTGGTACTTTAATACCCGCTCAAAACCAATTTGATGCAGAAACAAAAGTTGCAGAAGCACCAAACTTTAATTTATTAACAGATGTTTCCGATAGCTTCTCCGCTGTATATAACCGCACCACCTACAACGCAGATACGAAATTACTCTACACCGATATTGCTATTCGCAATGATGGTTCTTATAGCGTTGACGCACCATTAATTGTTGCAGTTACAAATATCAGTGACCCTAGCGTAATATTACGTAGCCCAGATGGCTTAACTCCAGAAGGGATTCCTTACTACAACTTCTCCAACCTGGTTGTAAACGAAAAATTAAATCCAGAAGCTTCGACGGCAGAACGCAGTTTAGTATTTTATAATCCAGAAGGCAAACAATTTACTTACAGCTTACAGATATTAGCCGAATTAAATGCAGCCCCGGTAATTGAAAGCAAACCGGAATTAGAAATTCTTGGTGGTAAACAATATAGCTATCAGGTTAAAGCTACAGACTCCAACGACGATACAATAACTTACGAACTGCTGACTTCTCCCGAAGGAATGAGCATTGATGCAGAAACCGGATTAATTACCTGGGATACTAATACCGATAATATTGGTAATCAAAATATTGTAATTCAAGCTAGCGATAGTCGTGGTAGAACCGATGCTCAGGTATTTAATTTAGCAGTAATTGATACACCTCCCAATCGTCCTCCCGTATTTACTTCCATCCCAGTAGTAAATGCAGCGATTAATACTGAGTATAAATATGATGCTGATGCCAAAGACCCAGATTTAGATGAGGTGAATTATAGTTTGGGATTGGCTCCGGAAGGGATGGAGATTGATGCAAATACTGGGGAAATTACTTGGACTCCAAAAGCACAGAACGTGTTTGGCGATACAGTATTTGGTCGAATTACCAATCCTGGAGAGCGGGATGTATATACCTTTGGTGCTGTTGAAGGAGAGCGTATTTACTATGATTCCTTGATTGGTAACGGTTATCAAACATTAAAGCTGTATAGTCCTAGCGGTATAAGTTTATTAAGAACTGATAGGGATAAGGATACAAACCATCAAGGATTAATTCATCTTACAGAAACTGGTAACTACCGTCTTGAAATTCAAGGTTCCAATTTAGGGTTAGGGGACTATGGATTTAGTTTAGTTAACCTTGATAAAGCACCAATAGCAGCATTTGACAAAGATATTACTGGTGTACTCAATCCCGGTATAGAAGATGACGTATACCGTTTCTATGGAAACAAAGGTCAACGGCTGTATTTTGATACTTTAAGTAACAGTAATCTTTCTTGGACAATTTACGGAGCAGATAACCAACAAATCGATTATGGCAATGATTTTAATGACATTGAAATAGAATTACCAGCCGATGGTGCTTATACTTTAATACTTACAGGTAAAGGTAATTTAAATAATACCGTTCCCTACAGCTTCCGTATCGTTACTCCGGACACTAATATCCAAGAAATTGAATTGGGTGGTAACAACAATACGCTGTCGATTATCAGTAATGCCATAACTGAAAAAGGAGAACAAGATGTATATACTTTTGACGGTAGCAACGGACAGCGAATATTCTTAGATATTTTGTCCTCCGAAAACTTAAATATATCATTCACTATGTACAGTCCTAGTGGTGATAGAGTTTTTAACTCCGTAGAAAATAGACCATTGGACGATTATTTTAATTATAACGATAAAGGTCCGTTTACATTACGTGAAGATGGCACTTATCGTTTAGTAATTGATGGTTATGATGCCAATACTGGTAGTTACAACTTCAGTTTGCGCGATATAGATAAAGTTGATTCTTTGGTATTAGATACCGAACAAACGGGTACCATACTTAATACAAATGGTAGAGAAACTCATTTATACAAATTTGCAGGTACGGAAGGACAAAGACTGTATTTAGACTCAAAGGAAAATACAGGTTCTGGAAAATGGCGAATTTACAGTGCTGGAAATCAAAACATTGTAGAAACGGATTTTGGTAGTGATGTTGAAATTACATTACCTTCTACAGATACGTATATCTTGGCATTGCAAAGCAATCAAGATACCCCTGCTGAATATAACTTTCAAGTAATTACTCCAGAAACTCAGTTAGGAGAAACGATTACTGTAGATACTATAATATCTAGTGAAATTACTGAAAAAGGCGAACAAGATATTTATACTTTTGTTGGCAATATAGGTGAAAGAGTATTTCTTGATGCTTTATTAGAAACAATTGATATTGAAGCCCAGCTAGTTAGTCCTAGCGGTATTGATGTGTTCTATAGAGACATTTATGCAGACCAATGGAATGCTCCACAAATATTACCAGAAGATGGTATTTACCAATTAATTATTAATGGAGAAGGAGAAAAAACGGGAGAATATAAATTCCGTTTACTTTCCTTTAATAATGCTGTTGAATTAACATCTTCAACTCCACAACCAGGTACATTAAACACAGGTTCTGAAATTGACCTGTACAAATTCACGGGTAGTGCAGGAGAACGGGTATACTTCAATAGCTTAGTTGATTCTCCTACTTCTAATTGGCTATTATACGGACCTGACAATCAAAAAATTAGTGAAGTAGCACTCAGCAGTAATTTTGAGATAGTTCTACCTGGGGATGGTATTTATTATCTAATGTTGAGGGGAGATGATAGCGAAACTGCGATTGATTACGAATTTGAAATCATATCTACCACATCTCTTCCCCAATCACTTACTCCAACCAATGGTAATATCTTCGTTAATGCTGATATCTCCAAACTTGGAGAACAAGATACTTATACCTTCTCTGGTGAGATAGGACAGCAATTATATTTCGATGCCACCGCCGGCGAGTATAATATTAAAGTTAAACTAGAAAGTCCTAGTGGTTCCACAATATTCGATGGTAGAACTAATAGCGACAGTACACCTATCACCTTAATAGAAACAGGAATATACCGTTTAATAGTTGATGGGGATAATGACACAACCGGGAATTACAACTTCCGCATTGCTGATATAGAACAGCAAGACATTTTATCTTTTGACACTCCCGATACCCCCTTAAATGGTAGTTTAAATCAAGGAGAAACTAAGCTTTATCAAATTGATGGCAAAAAAGGTCAAAAACTAGAATTTGAAAGCTTAACAAATGAATCCGGTGCTGAGTGGATTTTATATGCTCCCGCTACCCTCAAAGATGGTGATATTAAAGTTGCTAACAATAATTTAAGTAATGACTTTACCAGGATTTTACCCAGCGATGGGATTTACACCTTAGCGATTCGCAATACTTCCGATAACACCATTACTTATGACGCACGAGTAAATGATATTACTCCAGAATACGTAACTAGTAGCGGATTTGAAGTACTGTACGAAGGTGATATTTCTACTGCTGGAGAAGTAGATGAATATACCTTTACCGCTAATGCTGGTACGTTAGTGTACTTTAACGGTCAAGGGGATGATTGGACAAGAAGAGCTTCATTTTACAATCCTGACGGTACTCTGCTGTTCGATAACGGTGATAACGAAAACAACGTAGGTCCTTATTTATTAGAGCAAACTGGCACTTACAAACTGCAAGCATATGGTTATTATGACGATACCACTGGTAGTTATAAATTCCAACTTCTGGACTTAGAATCTGCACCTATATTAGATTTGAATACCAGTACTGATATATTCTTGGGTGCGAGAGAAACTAAGGTTTACAAATTTAATGGTGAAGTTGGTCAAAAAGTTTGGTTAGATGGTTTAAGCGATAGTAATCCCGAAATTAAAGTTTACTTATACAATCCTAATGGTCGTCAACTTTACGACAAAAATGACTTTACAAACGATAAAGAACTACAAACCCTTTCCCAAGATGGTACTTATTATTTAATATTTTCATCCGATCAAACATTTGAAACTACAGCTAGTTTCCAACTATTAGATAATAAAGCTGCCCAAGCTATTACTTTAACTGGTGATAATGTAAATATTAGCGGTGATTTTGGTACGGATGGAAGAGAAACAAATATTTACAAGTTCAATGGAAATAAAGGTCAATTGCTATATTTCCAAAGAAATGATGGTGCTTTTGATAACTACTACGACCTGTATAATCCAGCAGGAGAAATTATCTTTTCGCGAGAACTAAGCAGTGATTATGAAGTAGAAGAATTACCAAGTGATGGTGAATATATTTTAGTTTTTAAAGGCTATGCTAGGTCTAACAATAATTACGACCTGACAATAGTTACTCCAGAATTAAAGAGCGAAGCTTATATTATCGGCGATACAGTTAACAGTATTATCAGTAAATCTGGAGAAAACCACACCTACACGTTCTCTGGTGAATTAGGACAGCAACTGTATTTTGATGCGCTTAACATTAATGACCCCGATTTTACCATCCGGTTGTTTGCTCCTAGTGGAAAAGAAGTATACAGCGGTGAAGTACAAAATGACCGGGGTACGGAAACTCAGTATATACGTGGTACAACTTATCCCGGACTTATCCTTAAGGAAGCGGGAACCTATCGGTTAGTAGTAGACGGTAAGAATAATAAAACTGGTGATTATAGCTTCCGTTTACTTGATATAGCAGAAGCTACAAATATAGACGTAGCTTCAGATGTTTATATTACTGGTGAGTTTGGTACGGACGGACGAGAAGCTCATATTTATAAGTTTACAGGTAGCAAAGGTCAACGCCTCTATTTTGAAAGCGACAATGATGATTACATCAACAGTTATTCGCTCTTTAACCCAGCTGGGGAGAGCATTTTCATTAATCAATCTTTGGGTTCGGATACCGAACCGCAGGAATTGCCTGCTGATGGGAAATATACCTTAGTTGTTGCGGGTAATGGTAGTCCTGACAACAACTATGGTTTGCGAATATTTACGAACGAAATTCTTACAACATCTTATACTCTTGGAGAAACTCAAAACGGCAACATCAGCGAAGCTGGGGAACAAGATATCTATACCTTTACAGGTGAAGTAGGACAAAAACTGTATTTTGACGCGCTTAATAACAATAGACCCAACTTTACCATGCGGTTGATTGCTCCGAGTGGAAAAGAATTGTATAGCGGTGAAGTGGGGAATGACCGAGATACCGAAACTCTACGAGATAGAAATAATTATTATCCGGGATTAATTCTTGAAGAAGCAGGTATTTATCAGTTAATTATTGATGGTTATCAAAATAATATTGGTGATTATAGTTTCCGTTTGTTAGATTTAGCATCAGCGACAAATATAGACTTGAATACTGATGCTGATATCAGTGGTAATTTAGGTGAATTTGCAACTGAAGCGCATGCATATAAGTTTTCTGCTCAAAAAGGTCAGCGTATATATTTCCAAAGTAATAATGATGAATACAACAATATCTACAGTCTTTATAAACCCAATGGAGAAGTTGTATTTTCGCAGTTTTTGAACAATGATTACGAAGTACCGGAACTACCTAAAGATGGTGAATATACTTTAATAATTAAAGGTAATGGTACATCTAATAACACCTATAATTTCAAAATTGTTGCTCCAGATTTAGAGAAAGAATCATTAATTATTGGAACAATTATCAACTCAGAAATTGGTAGATTCGGTGAGGAAGATACTTATACTTTTTCAGGTATTGCTGGTCAAAGATTATTCTTTGATGGTATCTCGAATAACGACCAGATTTACACTCGTATTTACAGTCCCAGTGGTGAAGAAATATTTTATAAGGGTACGTCATATAATAGCGATACACCTTTTGTATTGAGGGAAATGGGAGAATATCGCTTACTCGTAGATGGAAATGAAGATGCAACTGGTAATTACAGTTTCCGTTTATCAGACGTAGAAGATATTGACCAAACAACAATTTTACAATTTAATAATCCTGTTACAGCAACTATTGATAGAGCAAATAAATCCAACTTATATCAATTTAACGCTTCGGCTGGGGAAAGCTTCTATTTAGATAAAATTTCCAACAATCGGAATGACCTAAATTGGTCAATAATAGCACCTGGTAATAAAAATATTGCTCAATCACTTTACAGTAACGAAGCTGATTTAGAGATAGAAGTAGAAGTTACAGGTACTTATGTTTTAAGAGTTGATAACGAAACTGATAGCTCTATTGGATATAATTTCAACCTTTATAAAACTATTAAAAATGAATTTGACTTAGAACTTACCACCTCGGTTACTGGTTCTATTAGCAATCCTGGGGACAAAAATCAATACACTTTTGAAGGTAAAGTTGGACAACGACTACTATTAGACGGTATCAGTGGTGACTTAAACAATGAATTGTACGTTAAGTTATTTAGTCCGACGGGGAATGAAATTGTTTCGGGTTATAGCTATTACGACTGGGATAAACCTTTAATTTTAACCGAAGATGGAACTTATCGTTTGGTAGTTGATGCTGATTACGACACTACAAGTAGTTACGAATTTAATTTATTAGATATAAGTAAAGCTGACATACTGGAAACGGGTACGTCTTACAACGGTACGGTTAATCCTAACGAGATTAAGCTTTATCAATTTAATGGTACTGTTGGACAACAGTTAAACTTTGATTTACCCGAAACCTGGAGCGGTGCTTATTGGCAATTATACGCACCCGATAATGAAATAATAGTTTATCCTACAAGGTTTGATAACGGTAAATTGCTTGATGCTAGTGGGCTGTATACCTTATTAATTAAAGGTGATGGTGCAACAACTGCCAACTACAGCTTTGATTTCACAGCCCCAGAAGCACCAACTCCTCAATTTACAGGATTAACTGGTGTCCAAAGCGGCACAATTAATCTAGGAGAAGTTGATGAATTTAAGTTTACTGCATCCGCTGGTACTCGTGTCTTATTCGATAGTCAAATTATTGGTTACGAATCATTAAATGCAGTACTTATTAATCCAGATGGTACGCAATATTTCTCTCAAAATGTTTCAAGTGACTCTTTCATTAATCTGCTAGAGCAAACGGGAGAATATACCTTAAAAATCCAGGGAGATAGCGATACTAGTACTGGTAATTACCAATTTAGACTAATAGATTTACCATCTATAATGCCAGATTTGCGGGGCGATAACCGCCGCATTATCCAATACAATGCAGAGATTACTAAACCGTTGTCAGGAAGAGAAATCCACGAATACAGCTTTGCAGGAGAAGCTGGTCAACGTTTATTCTATGACGGAATGTACATTGATGGAGCTAGTGCTGGAAGCGAATCTGTAGATGCACGTTTAATTAGTCCTAGTGGTAAGGTTGTCTTTGATTTAGATGATTCTACAAGCGATAAGGCTCCATTTACCCTTACAGAAACCGGAACTTATCACCTGCTTCTAGAAGGAGAACAAGATACGACCACTGGATACCGCTTCAATCTGTGGAATTTAGCTGATGCTAGGAAGTTGGAATTTAACAAGCAGATTAAAGATAATTTATTACGCGGTAACGATACCAAACTTTATAAGTTTGATGGTAATAAAGGTCAGCGCTTGTCAGTAGAAGGTATAGAAGGTGACAATATTGACTGGAGATTATATCGACCTGGTAATCAAGAGTATGTGAATGGTGGTAGTATTACCAGTTCTATCTTCAGCTATTCAGAAATTGAATTAGAAGCAGATGGAGAATATGTCCTAGCAGTAACTAGTACTTCTAATATTCCTACGCAGTATGGTTTCCAGGTTTATGATTTAGACGAAGAAGTTGCGATTGTGACACCCGGAGACGGGGAATCTGGTCAAAGTATTGATGATATTGGTGCTTACCGAGTTCTACTTGAAGCAACGGATAATCGCGGTGGTAAAGCGGTTCAAGATTTTAAAATTAAGGTAGCACCGGAATCTGGCAATAATGCACCAATTATTATCTCCGAAGCAGTTACTACAGGTTTTGCAGATATTCGCTATACCTATGATGTAAATGCTAGCGATGCGGATGACGATACATTAACTTACCGCTTGGCAAGTTCTCCCAGGTCGATGTTTATTGATGCGGAAACTGGCATAATTACCTGGGCAACTCCGGTTACTGGTAGTTATGAGATAACGGTAAGAGTAGAAGATAAGCGCGGTGGTGTTGATACCCAAAGCTTTGAAGTTTCTATCAGCGATATTGATCCTGGTATTGTAAAAGGTGCTATCTATGCAGATATGAATGCGGATGGTAAACGCAAATTAACAAACCCTAATAATTTAACTCCTGACGAGAAGGTAATTATTGGTGAAGCTTTCCGAGATAATTACACCGCTTACGATTTAGGAACTCCCGCAGGTGTACCTACAATGTTGGGAGGAATGACCTTTAAGAAACTGGAAGATGGAAAAATTGACCCCTACACCATATTAATAGGTGGTGCGGCGAATAATTGCGGTGGTGTGATTATGGAACTACAAGTCCAGCGCGGGGACGGAGGACATATTATCGGCTTTGATGATGACGATAATCCAGGTACTCCTTATGTAGCTAATTACTACGGTTATTCTCCTTATATTGACGCAGGTTTAGTTTACTACACCGACTTAAATGAATTGTTACGCAGTAGTGTCAAAGGTAGTATGCGCGGGTTGTCATTCGTTCCCGATGATTTACCCGGTGGAGGTACGCTTAAATCTACGGGACCAAACGCTACTTTCTCGACGATTAATTACGATGCTCTAGGTAATATTACTTCTACTGAGATAGAAACTATTGTCGGAGATGCCAATGACAGGTTAGGTAGTTTTGTTTACATGGATGTGAACGCACCCGATTTCTTGAATGGTGCTTCCCTATTAATGGCGGAGTGGAGTAAAAATCAAATCAATGCCTATGAAATCGATGCAGAAGGCAATCCAATTACCAGTGATAAGAGGTTGTTTATCGACAACTTTGAAAGTGCTTCTGGAGCGGTTGTAGACCCAGTAACTGGCGATTTACTCTTTAATGCAATGGGTGGCGATAATAATGTTATGGTCGTCCGGGGATTGGGTGAACCGGGAGATAATGAACCTGGGTTAGCTAATTGGTTGGTGTTTGTAGATGAAGATGCTGACGGTATTCGGGATTCTGATGAACAGTTTACCTATACGGATGAAAACGGTAATTATTCCTTTACTTTGGCTCCCGGTGATTACCGCATCGTTCAAGAAGGACAGCCCGGATGGACGCAAACTGACCCAATTAACCCCAATTACCATGAAATAACTATTGCGTCTAACGACCGTTTATTTGGTAAGGATTTTGGTAATACCAATTCCAAACTTGCGATAGAAAATGTAGACCCCGAATTCACTAGCAGCCCAGGTAGTACAGTGCCGGAATCTGATAACCCGGTAGTAGAAGTAACAGCTTCGGATAAGTTTATTTACCGAACAACCGCTAACGACTTAAACGGAGATAAGCTTACCTACGATTTAGTAGTTAAACCGGAGGGTATGGCAATTTCCGACAACGGTATCATCTCATGGCGACCCAGTAACAACCAAGTTGATCAACATCAAGTAATCGCTAGAGTCAGCGACGGTAGGGGAGGAGTAGATTTACAAGCGTTCCAACTCAAGGTAAATCTCAGTAATCGCAATCCCATATTTACCAGTATTGTCCCTGACATTGCCCGCCCAACTGCGGGAAAACAATACCAATTCCAAACAACTGCTACTGATTTAGATGAAGATACTATTACCTATGAAATCATTACCAGTAGCGAAGATATCTTTACTCCAGATGGTGTAGAAATAAATTCAGAAACTGGTTTAATTACTTGGACTCCCACATCTGCTCAATCCGGGGGTGCAATGGCTTCTGAATACGTGGGAGATAGCATTACTCCTTGGCAGATTTTAGTTAAAGCAAGCGACGGTAACGGTGGAGAAGCTTTCCAGAAGTTGAATTTGATTGTAGAACCAGTTCCACCTGTTACTCAGGAAAATCTTGCTCCAGAAATCACTTCCAACCCTCGTACCAATGTCCGATTAGGCAATACTTACCTTTATCAAATACAAGCAACTGATATCGATGGAGACGCTTTAACTTACAGCTTGGATTCTGCTCCCCAAGGAATGAGTATAGATAACGGAGTAGTTTCCTGGGTACCACAAGCAAACCAATTCGGAAACCAACAAGTAACTGTAAGAGTATCCGACTCCGAACTAGCTGCAACTCAATCCTTCAACATCAACGTCACCAACCAATCCATCAACAATGCTCCCACCATCACTTCCGTACCGCAACTAGTTACCAACATAGATAAAGTTTACCAATACAACCTCACTGGTAGCGACCCAGATGGGGATTATGTGGTGTGGAGTATTGACAATGCCCCCAACGGTGTAGTAATCAATCCAGAAACTGGAGCATTACGCTGGAATCCCACTCCTGAACAAATTGGAGAACATACCATTGCCGTTAGATTAACCGATGCTCTGGGTGCTATGGGAGGACAAGAATTTACGCTGTACGTCAACTCCACCAACACCCCACCACAGATAGTTTCTACCGCAGTTACTCGCGCTGCAATCAATCAAGATTACAAGTATCAAATAGTTGCCACCGACCCAGAAAATGATAAATTAACCTACAGTTTGGGCAATTCTCCCGCAGGGATGACTGTTGATGAGAACGGTCTAATTAAGTGGACTCCTTCGGAAAATCAACTCGACGACGTAAATGTATCCGTATTCGTAACCGATGCTCAAGGAGCAACCAGCAATCAAAGCTTCACCATAAAAATCGCTACACAGGAAGTTAACGGGGAAGTTGTGCCAGTTGCAATTAATAACGCCCCCCTAATTACTTCCAATTCCGTATATCTTGCAGATACCAATAGTAGTTATCAATACCAAGTTGTAGCTAAAGACCCGGATGTAGGGGATACTTTAACTTACCAACTCCTTTCTGTACCAGATACCATCACGGGAATGAGTATTAATGCTACTACTGGTTTACTTACCTGGGATAACCCGGTTGCGGGAAGCTATCAAATAGCAGTGGGTGCAGTTGATGGTCAAGGTTTGGGAGCAGCACAAGGATTTACGCTGACTGCTAGGGCTAATAATGCTCCTGTAATTCAATCAACTCCCGGTAATATAGTTAACGCTGGTAGTATTTACGCCTACGATGTAAAAGCGGTTGATGTAGATGGGGATGTACTCAATTACACCCTTGACCAAGCTTCTTTAGATAAGGGAATAAGCATTGATGAGTTGGGAAGATTGCGGTGGAAGACGAAGCAGGGGGATACCAGTCATATTGCCACGGTAACGGTTGCAGATGGGAACGGTGGTAGCAGCCAACAAGAAGTAGAAATTAACGTTGTTGGAGATACGGAAGCTCCAAAAGTAAGGTTGATTGCTGGCTTTAACTTTATCAATAAGGGAGAAAACGTTACTTTTCAAGCCAGAGCTACTGATAATATCGGGGTTGCAGGATTACAGTTGTTAATTAACGATAATCCGGTAGTTATAGATGCTAACGGGTTGTTTACTGTTGAGAATGCGGTTGCGGGGACTTTGAGAGGAATTGCGATCGCAACTGATGCGGCTGGTAATACGAGTGAAGCTACCTTTGATGTGGATGTAGTTGATACGAGCGATACGAATGCTCCTACTGCCAGCTTTAGCTTGGATGTCCCAGAAGATGGAATTGTTACTGCTCCGACAAATATTATTGGTACGATTTCTGATGACGGGGATATTGATTATTACACCGTAGAAGTTGCTCCTGTTGCGGGTGGGGAGTTTAAGGAGATATTGCGGGTTGATAATCCGGATGCTGTAACGAATGGGGTGTTGGGTAAATTTGACCCGTCGTTGTTGCAGAATGATAGCTACAGAGTGCGGTTGAGTGTTTACGATACTGGTGGAAACGGTACTTTTGCGGAGGAAATAGTAGATGTTGCGGGTGAATTGAAGCTGGGTAACTTCCGGTTGTCGTTTACGGATTTGG
>JBHJOU010000127.1:0-8337 GCA_050329355.1 Rivularia sp. (in: cyanobacteria) | reverse complement strand
AGTTAATAATACAAGCTCTATAATGGATTTCATTTTTATCAATATTTAAGATTAAGTTTAGGTCATATGTAACTTTATCACTTTTCAATTACCAGTTTCCAATTACTAAAAATATCTCTTCTCACATATTGCACCCTACGCATAATTAACTAGATAATCAAAAATATAAATAAAAATATTACTAAAATAAAAATGTAATATTTTAGTCCATTTTTATGGACTTATGCTATCAGACTGGGACTTGCAGTCCCAGGCGGGTAAGAATGAAGTCAAACAATCAGTAATTATTTTGACCATAAGTTTTGATGGTGCAAGATATGAATCTTGGAATAAATATTTGATTTTTACAACCATTTTCTATCTAAAGGATGTACCGCTAGATAAAATTGTAAGTCACTATATAGAGGAGACATTATGTCAACAAAAACTTCTAAATTATTTTGCATAGGTATAGAATATGGCTGACAATATCAAAGAACAAATAAAAACAGACTTACAGCAAGTAAAAGAAACTGGACAACAAAGAGTTGATCGAATTCGAGAAATTGTTCGACTTGCTGTTGGTGGAGTTGTTTCTGAATTTAAAGAAGGTTCTATTGAACTTCGGGTACTTGTCAAAGATGCTGTTTCTGCTGTAGTTGAAAATGTACAAGGTAAAGGTAGTGAAATTAAAGAAGAGGTAACAGCATCTATTGAAGGTGCGGTGGAAGCTATTAATAGTAAGCGGCGGGAAGCTTTAAGTAAAACTCAGACAGAAGTTAAGCAATTACAAGCTCAATTAGATGATGAAGAAGATAAAATTCAGCAAGAAGTTGAAGGCATTTTGACAGAAATTCAAGACACAACCCAAGAAAAATCTACTGAAGCTCAAAGTGCAATTAAATCAGCGGTTGAAACCATTAAAAACAGCGAAGAAGTATCTTTATTAAAGAAACGTTATGCTCAATTACAAGCGCAAATCGCTGTTGTCAAAGCTAATTTAGCTGCACGATATGGTGGAGAGTCCGTTGATGTACAAACTTATTTGGATGATGCTAAAACCTGGTACGAAAAAGCTCGCCCTCAAGCAGGAGAGATGATTTCTCAAGTCAAAGAAAAGCATTCTGATATGGAAACTAAACTAGGTGAAGCCGGTACATCTTTTGCTAAAAAAGAACGTCAGCTAAAACAAAAATTAAGAGAGTTACTTTTAACAACTGCTGAATGGTTAAAAGAAAAATAACTAAAAAATTAATTACTGTTTGAGGATGAATATTAATGTAGAGACGTAGCATTGCTACGTCTTTTTAATTTGTAATTCTTAACAGATAAATTTTAATCAAAAATATTGTATTTACTAGCAGATGATATTATTCCATCAAATTATGGACATAAACTAGATATGCGGAAACGTTGCAATGCAACGTCTCTACATAGGTTATTTGTATAGCTAATTAATGGAATAATATCAAATCAAAAGGGTGGACATTATCCACCCCCCTTTTTTTTCAACACAAAATGTTCACTCACTTGAGACAGCAAACTATAAAGTTCCTTCTCGATTCATTTCGTTACGCTTGGAAATTGCCCATACAGCATGAATGCTTCCGGGAATCCAACCTAATAAAGTTAATCCAATATTAATAAATAAAGTGGGACCAACTCCATAAGTTAAGAATATACCAACTGGAGGTAAAAGTATACCAAGTAGAAGTTTCATGTTTTGTTACTCTTTGAATTACAACTGATTGATTTGATTCGACATAAACCAAAATTTACAACTGACTCTATCTAAAGATATATTTTGGTTTAATTTGGTTCAACAATTTAAAATTTATTGCCCTTATCATTAATTAAACTATTAATTAATTAGAAGGTAATTCTGCTTTACTAGTTGTTTCACTACCTTTAAGAAGATTTCTTTCTACGAAGTAGTTACTGATGAAGGTATTAGCAAAAGACAGAATTACTGGCCCGATAAAGAAAGCAATAATTCCTTTAACTGCAAATCCAGGAGTTAAAACAGCCGCTAACCAGAAACAAAGTCCGTTAACTACAAGCGAAAAAGCTCCCAATGTCACCAAGTTTACTGGTAATGAAAGTGTAGATATCACAGGTTTTATTGAACCATTTATTAAACCAATTACCAAACCAGCAATTAAAGCTGATGGAAAATTAGCAATGTTCACACCTGGTACTACTATATCTACAATTAGCAAACTCAATGCTGTTGCTAAGGTGGTTAAAAATATTCCCAACATAATCTCTACCTAAAAACAAAAATCGTTTTTTTGAACTCTTACATATATGGTGAACAATTCAATTTATCCTCACCTCTCTAACAAGATAGATTTGGCTTCTGTCAAAAGATAGGGAATTGGTAATTGGTAATTGGTAATTGGTAATTGGATACTCGTATCTACCGTGAGTGGGAATTGGGAACTAAAAAATTTTTAATTATTATAAATTATCAGTTTAAGCAGCTACTGAGTGTCCTTTCTATCCATACAAGTCTATTTGATATCAAAATCTTAAGATAAATGAAGCCTATACATCTATGCGAAACTACTCATTACCCATTAAAATCTATCAAGGTTGGGGTATAAATTAAAAAGTTCCAAAACAAAAACCATTAACTTAACGAATCGCTGTGAAATTTAAATTAAAAAATCTAATTCCATTATTCGATGAAACTGTATCCAGTTGGGCATTAGAAGCACGGCTATTACGCTGGTTAACCTTAATTTGGTTATTTGTAGGTTTAGCCGTGCTGTTTTCGGCTTCTTACTCAGCCGCTGACATCAAGTACGGTGACGGGCTTTACTTTTTCAAACGTCAACTGATAACTGTATTCTTAGGTTTAATACTCTTTAATATCATTGTTAATTTACCATTCCGCAAAGTCATCGGGGTGTCCCATTGGTTGCTAATATTGTTTTTGGTATTCATTTTCATAACTTTAGTTCCAGGTTTGGGAACTAGGGGGGTTTACGGTACAAGTCGTTGGTTATCCATTGGAGGATTCCCCATTCAACCTTCAGAACTGATTAAACCCTTTTTAGTATTGCAAAGTGCGCGAGTTTTTGGACATTGGGAAAGACTCAGTTGGGGAATTCGTATCGCTTGGTTAGCTGTTTTTGGATTCGTATTATTAGGAATTCTCGCACAACCCAACTTGAGTACCACTGCACTTTGTGGTATGACTATTTGGTTAATCGCACTTGCTAGTGGTTTACCTTACACATATTTGGGAGGTACTGCTCTTGGTGGAGTGGTATTAGCGCTATTGAGTGTTACGATTAATAAATATCAATTTAATCGGATTACCTCTTTTTTGAATCCATGGGCTAAGGATAAAGCTCAAACTACAGGTTATCAATTAATTCAAAGTTTATTAGCCGTAGGTTCTGGTAATACTTGGGGTTCAGGATTTACATTTTCTCAACAAAAGCTTGGTTGGCTACCAATTCAAGATAGCGACTTTATTTTTGCTGTATTTGCTGAAGAATTTGGCTTTGTTGGTAGTGTGGCGCTGTTGGTAATGTTAGCTGTATTTGCAACTTTAGGATTAATGGTAGCTCTCAAAGCTAAAAATAGCATATACAGATTATCAGCAATTGGTATTACAACTTTACTTACAGGACAATCATTTATAAATATCGGTGTTGCTACTGGAGTTTTACCCACCACTGGTTTACCTTTACCATTTTTTAGTTACGGTGGAAGTTCGATAATTGCTACATTAGTTGCTACAGCTTTATTAATTCGAGTTGCTAGAGAAAGTAATGAAGCTGAAGTAGTTACATTACGAAGACAGCCTACAAAAACTCGACGTGAATCACGGAATGGGTAATTGGTAATGGGTAATTGGTAATTCAAATCTGTGTAATCCGTGTAATCTTTTTAATCAGTGATTAGAATTGGTAATTGGTAATGGGTAACTATCAACTATCAACTATCAACTATCCACCATCAAGCATCAACTATTCCCTGATATGTCTTGGTTTTTATTCGCAATTTCTACAGCTTTTCTAGAATCAGTCAGAGATATTTTAAACAAAAAGACAATTTCCAGGATAGACGAATACCTGATTACTTTTTCTTTAAACTTATTAACAGCATTATTTTCTTTACCACTATTATTATTTAACGATATTCCAAGTTTAGGAAGTCATTTTTGGTATGCTGTAATTGCCATCGGGTTTTTAAATACCATCGCCTTCTTACTTTTTTTCAAAGCCATCAAAGCTTCTGATTTATCAATAGTTGCTCCCATAACTACATTTAGTCCGCTGTTACTGTTAATTACATCTCCATTTATTGTCGGTGAATTTCCCAAACCAATCGGTATTTTGGGAATATTTATTATTGTAATTGGTGCTTATGTATTAAAATTTCAAGATAAAAGTAGAGGATATCTAGCTCCTTTTAAATCATTATTCAAGGAAACCGGATCGAGATTAATGTTTTTGGTAGTATTAGTCTGGAGTATTACCGCCAATGTTGATAAAATCGGTGTACAAAATTCCTCTCCGATTATCTGGACAATCGCCGGACATTTGAGTGTAGCTTTATTTAGCTTACCAATATTATTTCTTAAATCTAAACCGAATCTCCAAAATATTACATCTAATTCGCGAAACTTAATTTTAATTGGTTTAATAAATACCTTTGCGATATTATGCCAAATGACTGCATTAAAACTCACTCTTGTATCTTATGTAATTGCAGTCAAACGTACCAGCGCTTTATTTAACGTATTATGGGGTTGGTTAATTTTTAAAGAACAAAATATTCAAGAAAGAATCGCTGGTTCGATGATTATGATTATTGGAGTTATTGTAATAACCTTATCGAAAATAAGTTGATGGTTGTTAGTTGATGGTGGATAGTTGATGGTTGTTAGTTAATAATTGATAACTGATAACTGTTAACTGTTAACTGTTAACTGATACCTGTTATTGCGTTAAAATTGAAGCAGTGTAAGCATTCCCCGTCTTATCTTTTATCTAACTCATGCTCGAAACCCTGCAAACTCAACTTTATCAATTAGAGCAATTCGCTAACACGCTTGTTTCTAACCAATTAACTCACCTCAGTTTACTAAGCATTTGCATCATTTTTCTGGCTGGATTGCTGACTAGTCTTACTCCTTGTATGCTTTCGATGCTACCCATTACTATTGGTTATATTGGCGGTTATGAAGCGAAAAGTCGTATCCAAGCTGCTGCACAATCTACTTGGTTTGCGGCGGGATTGGCTACTACTTTAGCAGGGCTTGGTATTATAGCAGCAACGGTAGGAAAAGTCTATGGTCAAATTGGTATAGGTTTACCGATTATTGTCAGCATCATCGCAATTTTGATGGGATTAAATCTACTCGAAGCTTTACCATTACAACTTCCTTCTTGGGGTGGTACAGAATGGATTTCTCAAGAACTACCCCAAGGTGTGAGAGCATATTGTATAGGTTTAAGTTTCGGTTTAGTAGCTTCTCCTTGCAGTACTCCTGTTTTAGCAAGTTTACTCGGATGGGTAGCCAATACCAAAGATTTAATCTTAGGTGCTGCTTTGCTGCTTTCCTACACCGCTGGTTACGTTACACCGTTAATTTTAGCTGGTACCTTTACTGCTTCAATTAAAAAGATAATCGCAATACGTCGCTTTTCTGGTTGGGTTAATCCCGTCAGCGGTGCTTTATTAGTCGGATTTGGCGTATTTTCACTAATTTCTCGGATTCCCTTGGGAAACTTCTAACAAATTATTATTCCAAAATCTAAAATATAAAATCTAAAATCGAATGGCTTTAGAAAAATCATTAAAAACACCATTAACAGCATTTACACGCTTTATCCGTCAAGAATTTCTACCTGTACTCACAGATTTAAGGTTAGCGATAATTCTGCTGTTGGCGATCGCCGTATTTAGTATTGCTGGTACAGTTATAGAACAAGGACAATCAATCGCTTTCTATCAAGAGAATTATCCAGAAAGTCCGGCTTTATTCGGCTTTCTTACCTGGAAAGTTGTAATAATTCTAGGTTTAGATCACGTTTATCGTACTTGGTGGTTTTTAGCCTTATTAATATTTTTCGGAACTAGTTTAATTGCTTGTACCTTCACCCGACAACTTCCAGCACTCAAAGCTGCACGTCGTTGGAAATTCTATGAGAAACCCCAGCGATTTCAAAAATTAGCCTTAAGTGCGGAATTTGAGATAAATAAAGACAATAAAGACAATTTAACCTCTATTGAAAATATCACAGAAATTCTTCAACAGCGTCGTTACAAAGTTTTTCAAGAAGATACCAACAAACTCTACGCTCGTAAAGGAATTATTGGTAGAATCGGTCCGATAATAGTTCATATCGGTATCGTAGTTATTTTACTTGGCTCAATTTTGGGTGCAATGACGGGATTTACGGCTCAAGAAATGGTTCCCAGCGGCGAAACATTCCAAATTAAGAATATCATAGATGCTGGACCATGGGCAGCACCACAAGTTACCAAAGATTGGGCTGTAAAAGTAAATCGCTTTTGGATTGACTACACCCCAACCGGGGATATCGATCAATTTTACTCGGATATGTCGGTATTAGATAAGCAAGGGAAAGAAATTGACAAAGACACCATTTACGTTAATCATCCCTTACGACACAAAGGAGTTACCCTTTATCAAACAGATTGGGGAATTGCAGCAGTAAAAGTTCGAGTCAACAAAAGCCCGATTTTTAAACTACCCATGGCTCAACTTGACACGAAGGGAAAAGGACGACTTTGGGGAACTTGGATTCCCACCAAACCAGATTTAAGTGAAGGAGTTTCTTTACTAGCTAAAGACTTACAAGGAACCGTAATCATTTACGATGCTCAAGGTAAATTAGTAAATACTGTCCGCGAAGGAATGTCCGCTGAAGTAAACGGCGTTACCTTAAAAATTCTGCAAGTAGTTGGTTCTACGGGGTTACAAATTAAAGCAGACCCAGGTATACCAGTAGTTTACACAGGTTTTGCCATATTAATGATAGCAGTAGTCATGAGTTATTTTTCTCACTCACAGGTATGGGTATTGCAAAAAGAAGGTAATTTGTATATTGGTGGTAAAACCAATCGCGCTCAAGTTGCTTTTGAAGGAGAAATGTTAGAGATATTTGAGCAGATAAATTCTCAATCGACGGGTGAATCTACAAAGTCTTTGGTTTCGAGTTTATAAGTTAACGTGAGTACCCCCGAAGGTTGCGTAGAAGTCGGGTTTTTACGATTAATAACAGTAATAAAAACCCGACTTCTTACCCCCCCGGTGAAATGTTGTTTTACCCAAAAATTCTTGATATAACCTTTAACCTATAACCTTTAACCTATAACCTATTTCTGATGCTTAACTTCAACAACGGTATGTACATTACCTCGTGGTGTAAAGTCAGCTTTCACGGTAATTTCTAAAGGGTCGCAGGCTGCCACAATATCATCTAAAATTTGATTGGCTGATTCTTCGTGGGAAATATATCTATCCCTATAACTATTGATATAAAGCTTTATTGCCTTTAACTCTACAACCTTCTCGTCGGGAACGTAAGTTACATAAATCGTCGCAAAGTCGGGATAACCAGAAAACGGACACTTACAGGTAAATTCTGGCAAAGTAATATTGATGTTATACCTTCTTCCTACACGCGGATTGGGAAAAGTAATTAACTTCCCTTCTGCAATCTCGCGCTCGCCATATTTTACTTCAGTATTATTGTTAGTCATTTATGATTAATAATAATTAACAAATTAATTCACAACAAGCAATAGGTAGAAAATCACAAATCCCTGATTATTAAAAGATTTTAATCCAAAATCCAAAATCTAAAATCTAAAATTTATGACTCTTCTTCCCAATCGGGACAACTTTCATCTTCCCATCCATGAGGATGTATCCCGCAAACTAATAAATTACCGTTGTAAACTTGTCCGTGGTAGTTACGACAACCGATGCAAGCAGGATTTGTTTCTGCTGTTGGTTCAACAGGATAAGGAAAATGACTATTTAAATCATCTCCCAAAACATCCTCAAAATCCCAGTAAACTTCCAAAAATGGTTCTGCTAAATCTTGCAAATACTGGTCAACTTCAGAAAGTAACGTACTTTGAACTTGTTCGCTAATTTCTTCAGTCAGTTCGATAAAAGTATCTACTACTTCTGTCATACCGATAAAAAAGCGTTCCACTTCTTCTGATACTGATTTGATTGCGTCCGAAAAATCTTTTTGCCACTCATCCATAAAAAATAGTCCTCACTTTCTCAATAATAGGACATTTATTTCAACGCTTTGACTGCGTATTCCGGAGGGTGGCAATTAACGATCGCAACAA
>JBHJOU010000801.1:0-21179 GCA_050329355.1 Rivularia sp. (in: cyanobacteria) | reverse complement strand
TGAATGTCCAGTGAGGACAGAACTTACTCTAACACTGGACTATAGTGAATTAGAAAACTCGCTACAAACAGCAACTATGCTTCAAGTTAAATCTCAAGACAAATCTAGCGTATGGTGGCAAATCAGAGAAAAAGCACTTGCTTACACTAACGCACGCATTGAGAAATTTAACTCTTTACCTCCTGAGTACTTTACCGACTCGATAAAGCGCAAGCAAATAGACCTTAATTCCTCATCTGACAAGGTTTCTAAAAAATCGGCTTGACGAAAAGCGTATAATAATTTTCTATCTTCTTTCATTGTCTCTCTGCACATATCCCTATAATGTTCGCGGTTTTTTATTTGCTTTTGCAGTTCGTAAATAGCATTTAATATTGCAGGATTATTACCCAATTTTCTTAAACCTTCGATTTGTCGTTGAAGTTCCAAAGTTTCTACGTCAACTTCGCTTTGAGCAACCGTTTGATTCTCAATTTCTTGGGTTATTTCTTCTGCATAATTAATCAACTGTTGAATAGTTAATCTACGCACGATTGATGCAGCTAGAGTTTTTTTATTAGTACAGCTTTTCAAACCAAACTTTTTATACTTGGCACATTGAAAGCGAAGAACGTTTTTACCATTGTATGAGCCAGTCTTACTCATAGCCGCTCCACACTCGTCACAACGAAATAAACCAGCTAGAAAGTGCAATCTCTCCTTACTCTTGTCCCTTCTCACTTTTAACGCTGTAGTTTGAAGCAGTTCTTGATATTCGGCTTCAGTTAACAAGGGAATATGGGTGTTATAGTGAATTTCTTCCTTCCCATCTATTTTATAAACTGTATGACCTCTAAGGCATGGATTAATGATGTAACGCCGAAAACTGGTAGGATACATTTCTATGCCATGCTCCTCCGACAACCATCTACTTATTGAAGTCTTAGCTTGCGATCGCAATTTCTCGCATATTTGTTTAGCAATATCCCAATTAACCGGATGTGGAATTAATCTTGAATTTTCATCCTTGGCATAACCAAACGGGGGAGTGCTGAAGTATTTCAAGTTTTGACGATAATAATCAAGCCCGTGCTTCACTCTATCTGAAATTGAGCGGGATTCTAGTTCCGCTAAAGCCGCTACATTCTGAACGGTAAACCACTCCATCGCGCTGCCTGAGCCATCAAGGGGCATATCAAGATTAGTATATTTCACCCCATATTTTCTGAAGGTTTCAATGGCTCGGTGAATTTCAATCGTATTTCTTCCCAGTCGATCAAGCCTGGTAGTGATTACCTCAGTAACAATGCCATCTTTAACCAGCTTTAAAAGCTTCTTATAGCTCTTTCTGGAATCTTCTCTACCGGACTGAACATCACTTAGTATCTGTTCCGCACCTGCTTTGATCAAACGGTCTTTCTGCTGGTTTAATGCATCTGTATCAGCTTGCGATTTGCTCGAAACCCTTGCGTACCCTATCTTCACAGTCTTTACTGGCAACAATTACCACTATACAGCAAAAATCCATTTTTTGGAAAACATACTTCTCTTTAATCCCAGCACCAATGATGTCTGGTTTGAGTGCTTTCACAAACTGCTCGAATTCGTAACCAGTTACGTCATCGTAAACGATGGTTCCGTTTTCAATATAGTTTGTAGTACGTTTATAGTCGTCACTGTGAGCGAACTCATAACCAGTGCTGACCAATTCCATTCCTAAGTCTTTGAATGCTGGTACAACGTGACGAGGACGTAAACCACCAACCATCAAAGCAACAGTCTTACCTTTCAAGCGAGCGCCGTATTTTTCGAGGATTGCTTTCGATGTAGGTTCGTACTTAGCAATTACCTTCTCAGCGTTTTCTTGGATTTTCTCATCGAACTTAGCTGCGATCGCTCTTAAAGATTCAGCAATTTTGGTAGGTCCGAAGAAGTTGTACTCCATCCAGGGAAATTTGTTGTTGACTAATGTTCGGTAAATCTGCGATGATAACTAGTGCCTGTAGTTACTGAATTTTCGTGAGCTGCGAACAATGCTCGTCAGAAGCTGTTGGTTTATTGTGCTTGAGATTTAATACAAAAATAAGGCATGACAAAAACTAAGTTAAATCCGAATTCTGACGTTTTTGAGTCTTTTGAGCCTCCAAACACTACAGATGGTAGCTACAAGGGAACTATGAAGCAGGTTGAAGCAACACAGTCTTATTTAAAAGAAAAGTTTGATCAAGAAGTAATTAAAGTTAAAACTAGATTGAAGGAAGCGAATATCAAAGTAGGAATAGTAGTTAAAAATGGTTCAATTCAGTTACAAGCAACACTACCTTTAAAACCGGAAGATATTGATAAAAAAGGTACTGGTACAAAGCAATATTCGATATCTTTAGGTATTCCAGCAAATTTAGATGGATTAAAAACTGCTGAAGAAGAAGCACATGAATTAAGTAGACTTACTGCAAGAAAATGCTTTGAATGGAACGATAAATATTTGGGAAAGAGAGCAAAAGCAGCAAAAGAACAAATAAAGACTATTTTTGAAATACTTCCTGACTTTGAACAAAAATATTTCCAAACGAGAAAACGCACAATGAAAAGCGAACATACTTTTCACTGTCATCAAGATTCTTTAAAAAGAAATATCGGACTAAATACTTTAGTTTGTCAAGAGGAAATTTTCGCCAGCCTGAATAAATTAGAACCTAAAAGTAGTACTTTATATAACACAATAAAATCGTTAAAAGTATTCTGTAAAATCTTTGATTTACATATAGATTTATCTGCTTATGCGGGTAAACCAATTGTCCAAGAGAGAAATTTACCCAGCGATGAAGAAATTATCGCAGCTTATGATAAATTTGCAAATTATGCTGCAACGCGCAAGAAAACAATTAAAAAAACTTACTTAAATAGCTGGAAACTTTGGCAATGGTGTTACGGGATGTTAGCGACTTATGGATTAAGACCACGAGAATTATTTGTAAATCCAGATATTGAGCATTGGTTGAGTACAAACAATATTAACAACACCTGGAAAGTTGATAGCGAAACAAAAACTGGAAGTAGAGAAGTTTTACCTTTTTACCCAGAATGGATGAAGCTATTCGATTTAAAAAATCCCGAATATCTGCAAATGTTACAAGAAATTGTCGAAGATAAAAAAACGTTTCAAGATATCAACACTGTTAGAGTTAACTGTTCATCGTGGTTTCGCAGAGTTAACATCGGTTTCGACCCCTACGATTTGCGTCATGCTTGGGCAATTCGCGCTCATATAAATGGAATTCCCATCAAAGCTGCTGCGGATAATTTGGGACATTCAGTGGAAGTACATACAGAAGTATATCAAAAATGGTTTTCTTTAGAAAATCGGATCAAAGTCATGAATTTCGCAATTGAGAGTAAAACTTTATTAAAAGCATTATATAAAGAAAATGAAATGTTAAAGATAGAGGTGGAGAAATTGAAGTTAGAGAATCAACAATTACAGATTAAGTATAAAGCTAATTTATAAATGTTTTTTCTGAGCTTGTGGTTGTACTTAAATAGGTTACAACCTTTATTTTTCTCTGCATTAAAAAATAAATTTTAGCTAGATAATTTACAATTTTGTCAGAGATAAAAAATAATGTAAACTTAACTACTTTAATCAAATAAATTATTTAAATAGTTTCCTAAATATTGCATAATTAATCCAAAAAAATCCCAAAAATCAACCAATTTCCCATTTGTACCCGACTAATTTTAAATACAAGTGTTTTTTATTTAATGAAAAAATAAATCATTTTACAATATAAATAGTTAAAGTCCTTGGATAATCAGGATTTCATGCATTGCCTGTTTATCCAGGGAATACCATAAGCTTCTTCCATGTGACGAGAAATGTAGTTCATGGAACGGTAGCAATGAATCAAGTTCATTTTGACCTTGGGAGTCAACATCATTTCATTGATGGTTCCATCCCCAGACCGTGAGGACGTGGTACCATTAACGGTTGTGATGGTGTTGTCAGGCAATGATTTACGGTTATGCGCGTGTTAGCACAGTTGAGCAATCTTTAGAATACGATGCATTGAAACAGCAAGTAAATAGGCTTGAGAGTGCAGGTGCTGATGTTGTGTTAGTAGATATTGAGTCGGGACGGTCAAATAAGAGGAAGGAATTTAATAAACTTTTAAAGTTGATTGAGAAAGGTAAGGTTCGAGAAATCATTGTGACTCGCATTGATCGTCTGGGTCGGAGTGATATTGATGTTATCCGAACCATCCAGTTATTTAACGACCACGGTATTAAGTTACGAATACTTGACGCGCCGATTGATGTTACCAGTTCGTTTGGTCGTTTCAGCGCTTCGCAGATGGCGGCACTTGCCGATTTTGAGTCTCGGCTATTAAGTGAGCGTACTAGGCACGGAATGAACTTTTTTAGGTCGCAGGGTAAGGTACAACGAGCTTGCTTTGGGTATAGGTTAACCAAGGATTACAAGTTAGAACCGCATCCAAAGAACTTTGCGATCGCAAGAGAAATCATTGAGAAGCTTTTACAAGGTTGCAGTTACGGTGTGGTATCAAGATGGTTGGTTGAGGAACGCGGTATTGAGTTTTCGTTTTCTGGTTTACGGCATTGGGTAAAAAATCCTGCGTTGGTTGGGCATACCAGATACTTTACTGAGATGGAATATCGCCGAAATCCGAAAAACCCTAGACCACCCCAAATAATTCGGGATACCCACTATAGGGTTGCAACCGAGACAGAAATTAACCAGATCAAAACCAAGACAGCGAAAGTTCAACCGTGCATAACACTCAAAAAAGGAAGTATTCACCCGTTGAAAGGCTTGCTAAGATGCGCTCACTGCGGTGGAGGAATGTATCGTGTCATCAGCAAATTTAAATCAGGGCAAAGCGAATACATCAAATGCAACAAGCACGCTCGCAACGTTCATTTTTGCCCCAATCAAAAATCTACTCGTTTAAGCGTCATCACCAAGCAGGTGATAGAACGCATTACCGGAGAAGCTGCACGAATTGTTGAGGAATCAAACTTTTGCGATCGCACTACTACCGAGTCACCGCAATTACTAGATTTACGGCAACAGATGGCAGGATTACAAGCACTTCATTCAAATAATCCTGCCATAATTGCAGCTATAAAAGATATCCAAAGCCAAATAGAAGCCGAGGTAATTCGTTCACAATACGCATCCAAGATTGACGCTGACAAGCTCAAGTTGGCTTGGTCATACGGTCATGCTGATTTTTGGAAGTCGCTCGATGATGCCGAACTAAGAGAAGCATTTCGGTCATTCGTTGAGCTTGTATTCGTAGACTCTACTGGTAACGTCTCCGATATATTGTTCGGATGATGGCGATCGTAATACTCAATTGCCAGTTGTCTCAGGTGCCTAATGAATTCTTCTCTACTTTTCCAACGTAACTCCTGCATCTTCTCTCTCCTGTAGCGCTAATTCAACATTACTCAAAACTCAAAATTATTCTGTATCAGACAGATAAAAAGACGGATAGATTTTTCTATCCGTCTTTTTCAACTATTGACAGTTCAATTGGTTTGTGAAACTGAGGTGTTTCCAACTCATCCCATCGGACTTTGACAAGCGAAACGCTATGTTCAACGACTTCACCGCTCTCAACATTTTCAGGAATTCGTACTGCACTGCTCGGAATCGCTTCTGCGCGGTTGAATTTAACGCGCTGTCCGATTTCAAAATCTTCAACGGTTAGCAAAGTTGGGATACTTTCTGGCAATTGACTTAATGTGGTTCGTTCAGACTCGCTGAGGAGCGACCCAACTTGCTTACGGAATCCATCACTCCAATTAGCTTTCAATTCTTTTACTTCTTCTTTTGATTTACAAGCTAGTACGGATTGCTTCGCTGTAGAGGTCGCAACAGTGGTATCTACAGGCTCTAGCGCTTGCGGGGTAAGCACTTCGGGGTCATGCGGCGTGGTGTTGCGACCTCTGTTGCGACCTCTGTTGCGACCTTTTTGCGATCTCTCCAAATTTGAGTAACCTTACCGTTGATTCTGCACTTGGACTGTTTTTCCCAGTCCAATGCCTTCAGTATTTGCACAACACGCATCTGAGATTGGCGGTCATGCCTTCCTATCTCAATTTTTAAGCAATCGCTCAATACCTTACTAACTGTCGTTTCGGATTCGTTTTCAAGCCAAAATTCAATGACCTCTTGCCACGAATCAGATACCTCGTAGCGTTTGTTTAAAAGTGCGTTGCGTTGTTCCTGTTCGTGATTTAAGTAGGTTGTCTCACCCCGGTTGTAAGCCTGGACTGCCATTGCCCACAGTAAGTCGTGTTCTTTTTCGAGTAGTTCGGTGTTGATGCGATCGCACTTTACGGGAACCACCCAGTAACGGCGATGCCCTTCTGGGTCAACTAAAAATTCGTTCGGATTGACGGACCCGACAAAGATTGATGTCCGGGGGAATTTTTTAATCGTGCGACCGTAGGGCAATCTTAAATTATCGATTTTTGACGTGACAAACCCGCGAAAACTGGAAACTTCTTTCTTTTTAAATAGTGATTCAATTTCAGCTAGCTCCAAAATCCAGGAACTCCGGAGTTTCATTTTTTCGTCTTTGTCGCTCGTGTTTGAGGAACTTAGTCCGTCATCAAACCACTCCTTACCAACTGCTAAAGTCTCCCAGAAAGTTGATTTTTTCAATCCCTGCTTACCTTGTAAAGTGCATATAGTATCGAATTTGCATCCTGGGTCAAAAATGCGGGCGACTGCACCAATCATCGTCTTGCTTAAAAATGTGTCGTACAGAGATTCATTTGTCCCGAAGTAGCGGGTCGCGATCGTGTTGAAAACTTGCTGGTTTTTTGGTGTATCTTGGTATTTTGATGCAATCTTTGACAGATAATCCCTGACGGGATGATAAGTATTATTTTTTGCTAAATAATGCACGATTTGATTAGCTGTGTCGTTCCCAACATCAATGTCAAGTTCATCCGCAATCTTTATCGATAAGCAGTCTAGATCCATCGGCTTTCCGTCGAACTCTACCGATAGTGTCATCTCGTTGAACCTTAATTTCTCCCCCCAACAAGCTGAAACGGAACTCAGCAACTCCTTCTTAAGGCTACGGGTTCTGGTAACTCTTGCGTCCGGGGACTTGAAAGCTTCATTCAAGTTATCAACTACAGATTGTCTTTGTTGGATAGCTTGCATAATCATTTCTGCGGTCGCGCCATCTCGCACCCAGTCGGCAATGTCAATACCTCCATTTTTCGGTAGATGCGTCCAGTAAAAATCGCTAGGCGGGGCATAAAGCCATTTTGCATCAGGGAAGTCCTTGCAAACATCTTTCATATGCTCCAATCCAGGCATATCCCGGTCTGGGCAAAGTACTAGCGATGCACCTTCTAAATCGGCTTTATAACTACCATATGTCCGATATTTACCACTACCCCCTAGAGTCGTTGTGGCAGCTAGTCCCAATTCCCAAAGGGTGTCGCAAACTCCCTCCCCCTCAACAACAAAGACGGGGCGACCTGCGGAAATCGCTTCTCTAACTTCCTGATATCTATAAATTGGAATTTGGCTTTTTACCTCTGCTGTCAAACCTTTCTGCCAGTTCGTCCCATCCCAGTGTGATTGGTAAAAACGTCTATGCCCTTCCCCATCATCAATCCGCGTAACTTTTACTAGTAGCTGTCCATCGCGGGATGAATAAACAAATTCTTTCTTCTGTCTGGGTCGGACAGCTTTTTGCGTTTGTGGAGCATAGTAATAAGTTCCATCCGCATCCGTCTTAGAAGTTTTCACCCATCCCGTCGCAGGTTCCGCTTCCCGTTTGCAAACGGTCAACTCTCCTAACGAATAACACCAGTCAGGTTTACCGCAATGGGGACATGGATCGGATTTTGAAACTTCTTTTATTTTTGAAGCTTGACCAGACCGTTCGGTTTGTGCAATCATATTTATCGTATGGTTGGTGGTTCTGTGGTTGAACCACATCACAGCGAATTCTGGGTAAAAGCCTTTCGGACTGTAAATCCGGGAGGCTTTTTGATTTTTATCCCAACATCCTACATAGCAGGTGTATATTGGGAGATGTAATTTTTTTGTTTGCTCGCTGTGATGCGGGCTTTTTTTTTGGCTTTCAGCAAGCGATCGCTTGTCTATGCACTGTTAGGTAAAATAACATGAAAAGTTTGCTGAATCAAACAATAAACTTCTTTGAGCGCAACGCTCAAAAACAGTATGTCACTTACCTCTAATCCTTGTGTCGTCATCTGCACAAGACTCTATTTCTAATAACTTTTGTGTCAAAAGATTGCACAAGGCTTTATTGGTTTTGAGCAAAAAAAGACGGATAGATTGTTTTATCCGTCTTTTCTGCGTCCAAAAAGACGGATAAAAAGACGGATAACATTTTAGGATGAGCGCGGGTTGTATTCCTTGCTGTGCAGTTGTTCCACATGAATCAACTATTAATAAAGGACTCCAAAAGACTGATAGATTGATTCCAGCGACGGTGATCGCACTTTTAGAAAAAAGACGGATAGATTTGAGTTATCCGTCTTTTTAGCGATAGGCGGAGCCGACGCTTCGCGATCGCACTTTTAGATAAAAGACGGATAGATTTGAGTTATCCGTCTTTTTTGCGATAGGCGGAGCCGACGCTTCGCGTATCTCTTCAGTTCGGCATCGCCGAGCCACGGTCTGGATTTTCTAGATAATTCAAAATCCGATTAATATTTTCTTGCTGCTGATTAATGGTTTCCTGCTGCCGCACTACTACAGATTGTGTTCGTGCGGATATTTCAGCAAGTTGCCTTACTGTTCGTTCCAACCGTGCCGATGCATGGGTTGTATCACGGACTTCTACACGAATCCCGCGCTGGATTGTGGCAATTAAATCCAAGCTTTCAAGTACTTGGTTTAACTGCTCTTCTACAGTGGTTAATCTCGTTTCTACACTTTCCGGTTGTGGGTTAGTCATAAAACCCTCTCCCCCTCACTAGCGATGTACTGCAAAGCCAAACATCTCATAAAGTGGGACGCATCCCAACCCATGCGATCGCAAAAATCTTTGACAACCTCCTTCTCTTTTAAGGTAAAAAAGCTTTGAATGGCTGATGTACCTTCGTCTCTACGCTTTACCTGCGGTAACTGTTTAACCATACTCATTATGTCATGACGAGTAGTTACCCCCAAATCGTAGCATGATGTCATGACATCAGAAGAAATATTTTTATTTAAGTTTTGCGATCGCCGACTTTCCCCGTTAGCTTTTTTGGGGATAGATAGCCCTTTCGCTCTAATAAGTCACGCATAGTAGAAACAACTAAACTACTAACTGACCTGTCCTCTGCTTCAGCACAGGCTTTTAACGCTGCGTCCATGTCATCATCTACTTGAATTAGAATTCGTTTCTTTGTAGTAGCCATAATACAATCAAAAATATATCACCTTAATATACAAAGCATAGCCAATCCTTGAAACACCTACAAAACAAGACTATATCATTGTGATGTTATTTATCCTTGAGAAAATAATTTAAAACCTATGTATTACGTAGTCAAAATGATATCACCGTGCTAGTATAGGTGTAACGAACAGAGAAAGCCGCAAAGCGGATAGGCGAGGACGGAAAGCGCAATATCAATAAGCCGAAATTCCTACCCCTCAATAACCTAGAAGTTAAGCACAATCAATGTTCTACCAACACTGAACCATGAAAAAGGAATAACTTCAATGCAGACGCTTTGTGCAGATATTGGGAACTTTTCAGTACTTACTGCGGTTGCTGATGACCGTTGTACTGTTTCAAAGATGCGATCGCTAATTGTTGATGTGACCCATAAGGGAGATGTCAGGGATGGGATGCATTTTGATGATTCCCCGTTGGTATCCGTTAAAGGTAAGTTTTTTAAGCTTGGTCGCCAAGCTGGGAGACAGCCAAACTGTTTGAGTGCGGCAGAAGCTGGGAAGAGTAATTCGGACATCTTTTTACCAATGTTGCTCGCAAATACTCCGGATGGTTTTGAAGGTTCGGTTTCGGACGCTGTGTCCCGACTGGGGACACAGCGTCCGAAACTTGGATTAGAACAGCCATTTTAGGTACTCATGAGTACAGCGTTAACAAAGTAGGTAGAATTGCAACCTTTACGGACGTTGAATTTTACCGTGAGTCGGATACCGCACTGCAATACGCCTACATCACGGGAATTGTTCCTCAAACTGAAGGAACATTGTTAATTGATATTGGTGGTGGAACTGTAAACGCAGTCATCGCAACGTTTGAAGACGGGGAGTTAGATATACTTTGGCGTGACTCTTTTGATAATCGTGGGGGTATAGCGCTTGCTAAAAGCATCCTTGATACTGATCATGTAAAAGCCCAAAAAACAATGAAAACTGCTGACATCATGGACGCGATCGCAAACGGCAATCGTTATGTAGGGAATCGTCCAGACCGCAGTTTTGAAGCTGTTTTTGATGACTGTGTAAAGGCTTGGTTCAAGGCTATTCGGGTTACGGTAATGAGTGCAGCCGATGCCTATTTGGATGAAGTTAATCAAATTGTTTGGATGGGTGGAAGTGTTGAATTACTCCGACCTCAGCTAGAAGGTAAGGACGGACAGTTAGTATTCCCATCACCCCAACTTGCAAACATCAATGCTTTGATTCATCTCAGTGGTGGTGATGTGGAGATTGTCGCAGCATGACTAAAAGACAATTTTCATTGAATAAAGCATCTAGAGAATGCGCGGATAGAATTCTTGCTCAAACTGGTATTGAAAGCTACTCAGAATTATTCAGTTTACTTTTGAGACGTTACGAGAAAGATTTTATCAAAGCAACAAATGGATTCTTTTTTCCCGCAATGGTTACAAATGGTGACAAAAGAGTACAAACAGCATCCTTTGATGACAACCAGATAATTACAAATGGTGACAACGGTGACAAAAGAGTGCAAACAGCATCCTTTGATGACAACCAGATGGTTACAAATGGTGACAAAAGAACCCAAACAACTTCTTTTGATGACAGCCAGATGGTTACAAATGGTGACGAAAGAGTACAAACGACACCAAACGGCTTAAACAGTGTACATTCACTACCCGATAAGGTTGCACCACAACCAAAAAAGACAGCGAAACAAAGATTGATGGATTTTGAGGATTAGAAATGACACAAAAACGCATCGTACTAAACCCGAAACACACGGACACAGCCGAAGAAATTCTTACTAAAACTGGGATTGAAAACTGTAGCCAGTTGTTCTCAATCTTGCTTGTCAACTTCGGAGAAGACTTAGTTAAACGTCTCAAAGGTGAATCAAAATGAACTTGCTACAACAACTCCGCACGATTGCTTTAACCTTTGAGTGCTTATCAAATCAAGCCGATTTCCAACGGCTAGCCGAGGATAGCCGTGTACGCAGTACGGTTCCATTAGTCCTCGTTTGGCAAGGAATTGAGGAAGCTATTCGGATACTAGAAACTGACGAATAATTTTAAAGCGCCCTCAAGGTATGAAGCTTGAGAACGCTGGGATGCATCTACTTACCGCAAGTAAAAAACAACACAAAGGATTATATAACAATGGGACGTGATTTAAGCTACTACTCAGTTAATACCGCGAACGGATTAGTTGAAGATATTGCCGAGACTTGGGGCTGGGGACTTGAACGAATGGGACAAGATGATCAAGTTTGGCTACTTTACCAACTTGCAGACCATTCAGTTCGTTTTCTTGATGCTGATACTGAATATTCAGCCGAGGTTGACGAGGTTGTGGAACGATTCAAGAGCGAATTAAGTAAAGCCGATATCGGCAACTTAATCCAAGCCTTAGCCAATAAAGGCTGTAAACCGATGGGGTATTGGAACCTTGACCATGATAACGACTTAATTTATGACATCGCGCACGTCTGGGGCGACAGTTTGACCGAAATGTCTGAGTTTGATCAGATGTGGTTAATTGCACGGTTGGCTGGTCATTTTTGGAGTCGTTGGTGTGAATCTCCAAGCGATGAAGCGATAGAAGTGATGGAACGAGCCAGCGAATTAGACGATTGTGATGTTTGGGGATTAGTCCAAGCCTTGGCTAACAAGTAAATAGATATTGGGTGCATCTACTCCCACACTAACTTTTAAGGATTTTAACTAATGATTTTTCAAACGATAGAAGATGATCAATTAGATACGATCATCACCGATCTAATCGGCTTACTGGAAGAAAAATATTTCGCTTCTCTTTACCTAGATGAACCGAATCCAGAAACCGAACAAGATTTTAAGTCTTGGATAGTTGTTAATTACCCAGCGCTGAGTGAATGTGATCATTTTCTTCTATACATCAAAAACTAAAGGATTTTAACTAATGAAACGAAATAGATTTTGGCGCAAGCATGGAGCTAAGTGCATTTTTGGTGGTGCGGCTTTGGTATCACTAGCTTTGAGTAGTAATGACATTAAACAAAATATGCAATCAATGTCCGAAGTGCGACAGCAACTTGGTACTCAAAACCTCAAACAAACCAAGCTAGAGGAACAATTTAAATTTGAGCAACAACAAGCCAAAATTGCAGAAGCTAGATATCAAGCAGGTTGTGTGTTGATTGTTGCTCCTGAAAATACTCGCAATCTCGCAACTTTGGAAGAAGGAGACGTGATACGCGATCGCACCAATGGTAAATCGCTACCCGATAACACTGTGATCTGTGATGGGGCGGGAAATACTGGGGTTATTAAGGACGGGAAAGCTGGACTGATTGCTTTTACTGGCAATCGTGATTTGGTTATTGGGCAGGTCAAACGGGTAAATGGGGCGCAGCTATATTATTTTTTGCCAGAACAGGAGATTAAGCAAGGTGAGTAAAACCAATACATTAAAGCCCACAATCTACCAAACAAATTAAACGAAATACCACCTACTAAGGAGATTAAATAATCATGGCATTAGGTTCAAAAGACGGTTCATCTCGCAACAATAGCGGCTTTACCAATGGTGGTAGTGCAGGAAGCACAAAGCGAACGGGTACTCAGTCCGCAGTACCGAAAACTTGGTTCAAACTGCTTTACTTCTTATTAGTTGCAGCAGGATTGTACTTCGCTTTTATGAATATCAACCCTTATGTTATAGCGATTAAAAAAATCGCCCCACAACTTGAAACTGCTGATTTTATGCGGCTTGTAAGTTTTATTCCTATTGTTAACGGTATAGCGAACGCCATAGGACAAAGCATTTATTGGATAATCGGCGCGGTATTTTGGGGCTGTATTCAACTAATTGAAATAACTCCTATCATCCTTTATCAACACGGCGGTTTCTTAAAAGAAGTAATCAGTGGTGCCGAATCTACAAGCCAATATCAAGTTAAAGATGGGGATGACCCCACACTAAAAGCCCTCAAAGCAGCTTATAACTTACTTCCCATAGCCTTTATTAAAAACTTAGATAGGCTGCGAGTCTTTACCTACACCGTTGATGCATTCGTTTGTTTGAGCGTTTATTCCCCAGTTGATACGGGTAAATTACAAGACTTCTTCTGGGTAATCGCAACGGGACAATTCCAACGAATCAATTATCAAAACTTAGTCCTAAGTTTCTTTACTCTGTTCGCAATTGAAGCAATCCTTTACCTCGTCTTAAACGTTGGTAAGTTAGCATTCACTGTTAAAAAATCAACTCGTTAATTAGTAAAAAGCCCTCAACCATGAGGGCTACAAACTTTATTCTTATTACTCATCATGACAAACTTTAATCCTAAAAACCAACATAAATCTAATGACGAATGGGCAGAACTCGCATTAAGACAATCTGGCAATTCAAATACTCAATATCACGTTATTGGTGGTTTATTTGGTGCTGTATTCCTTGCAGGTGCTACATCACCCTTGACCGGGTTGATACTTGGGGCTTGGGTTATTTGGTCAGCTTGGTGTAAGTCGGGGGAATCAGCACGGAACAAAGAACACATTATTAGTAGCCGTTGTATCGCCAATACTTTGGAGGGCGATGACTTTCACTTTTACCGCGACCAATACGGTGATGATGCGATCGCCGAACAATTACAGTTCGCTGAAAAGTTGAATCTAGGTTTAAGTAATGATGCCTTGGATTTTCTGGAAGATTATGAAGTATTAAAGCCAAAAGCTTTACCACCAGCACCAAAAGAACAGGATTTAGAGTTGAAACAAGCATTTTCACCATTTACCGGCTCCGGTAATAAAAAGATTCCCGGTTCAACAGTTACGATTGTTGATACTTGGAACCCGAACGCTGGGAATGAAGTTGATATCGTTCGGGAGATGACAGACCGCCTGGGCAACTGTTTTATTGTTGGCATTGGTGGTTCGGGTAAAGGTATGTTGCTCGCTAATGCTTTGAGAGAAGTAAAACGGAAGCACCCCAATAAGAAGATATTTTTGGTTAACGGTAAAGTTGACCCCAAAGAAGCGGGATATTTTGATGGAATCGTAGATGTAGAAAAACCTTTACATTGCGAATCTGCCAAACCTCAAACAGTCGCAGCGTGGTTTGAAGCTGCGATGTTCGATTATGATGCGTTCGCGGTTGAACATAACGGAGCGCTGCTTGTTATTGATGAAGGAACGATTATCGGGGCAAGGCTTAAAACTGCAAAATGTACAACTTTAACTGATAAGTTGATCGGCATAACTTCATGTGGTGGTAGTACAGGTAAAAACGTTTGGTTCGTTGCTCAAACTCCTTTCGTTGGTGCTAATGGCAGCGATACATCAGGTATTAGTCAACTAACCCCAATAGTATTAGTTAACAGCACTAATCTATCAGTGGTTGATAGTTGGAAACGCGCATCATTATTCAAGAAGTTTGACACGGAAGAAATTGCCGAATTAGTTGATCAAAGCGAATGTAATAGAGCCGTTTACTTTGGTAAAACCGCTCAATGGTACTCCTTGCCAAAGCTTACTAATTATTCTGCTTTTAACAGAGACTTGGACGAGTACATTGGTGATGTTAAAGATAGCAGTATTCACAATCAAGACACTTTTATCCAAGGGCTAGAACAACAATTCAAGACAGTTGACGCTCGACTAACCGACTGCATTTACTTTGATAAGTTATCTGGTGCAACCGAGCCAGTAAGTTTTGAAGCTATTCGTAATCATGTAAAACGTAACTTACCAGAATTTGGACAAAGGGACTTGATAAGAGAAGCTTTAATTAAGCTGATTCAAGAAGAACTTATCTCAGGTAATGAAGACAGTGGATACAGTATTACCTAATATTAAATGCTGACCCATGACCCGACCCAACACCTCAAAAAATGACCTGACCCACGATGACCCAAGCGGGTCACGCCCTGGGTCATGGGTCAGGTCATTGGGTCAAAATATTTTGCTAGTCTACAAATACAATTCAAACTAATAGGAAATAACCATGCTCTCTACTGAAACATTAAACGCTTACTTGCAATACTTAAATACTATCTCTGACACAATATCAGAAATAAAGAATATCGCATTAGAATGCGAATGCAGTATATTACTAGGCGTAGCTCGCGATGGATTAGAAAATATATTGCAAGCAATCCAACCAAATAATCAAATCGCGATCGCAATGCTTAAAGATGCTTCAAACGTTGAAGACTTTGAACAATCAAAATATTTAGAAAATGTTGCAGCGATAATTCAAATCTCATTAAATGAAGCAATAGAGAAACAATCAAACCAACAGAATGCTCAAATAAAAAATGTTGATGCACTGCGGACGCAAAATTTTGTTTCCGGTATCAAAGAACGGTGCGGGAGAAAAGAATTGAAAATAATCATTATGGCGCTTGTTAATCTTCTATCCAATGAAGAAGAATGGGATTAAATGCCTAATCTTTGAATCGGTCTTGTAAGAAACAATTCATATAAAAAAACCTCTCAAACTTTCGGGCTTGGGAGGTTTTTTTGTCTCGTGATGCAAGATTAAAAAAACTTTCAAATAACCAATTTTAGAAACTCGCGAATCTTATCTTTAATAGCTCCTCCTGCATTAGCTCGGAGTTTTAGGGCATCTTGAAGTAGTCCAATCGCCGATTCCGGAATTGTCGGAGTCCGAGCAAGACGTTTCAAAACTTTGACTTCCATTTCAAGTAGACCTGCTTTATTGAGTGCTTCCAAACGTTCGGCATTACATCCCTCAAAATATTCCTTCTCCTCCTTAAGCAGAGCTTGCAACTGAGCTATTTCTTCCCGGTATTCTTTCTCCCTACTCCCCTTCTCCACTCCCCCAAGCGTTCGTTCAACTCCTGCAATTGTTGCTGCAATGGTCTAACTGCATCTTCAATTAATTTTTGGATACCTTGACTATCTGCCTGGGCAACTGGAGAAACACTTGCTAAGTCCGCATCAATTCCGTTTTGAATACAAGCAGCTATAAAATCAGCTTTAGTAATTTTGTACTTACTTAGATACGCTTCTAAGTTTTGTAGAAGCTCGGCTTTATCATCTCCCGTAAACCGAATATTTAACTGATTGCGTATTTGAGCATTTTTACTCATTTTGGCTATCCCTATTTACTCAATATCTCTCAAATTATTCTCCCATTAAAAGTTAAGCGCAGATAGCCAAAAGTAAGATTTTTGGGAAATTAGTAAGTAAAAAGTAAGTAAAAATTCGAGAATTGTTTTAAATTTCGTTAAATAGCAAGAGTTACACCAGTTCGATGCTGAGCAAGATTCCTGCCCAGTTGGTGTTTTTGTGATGTTTCCCTCTACTGGGAAGCGTGACACTGCGGTCATAATTTTACTCGCGATCGCGATTGAGTCGGAAAAGTCGGAATTTTACCACAAGCCACCGAATGCCCCTCGCTCAACGAAGTAGGGTGGGGAGGATGTCAATCAGTAATGTGTACCATTAAGTACTTAGCTACTGAATATGACGTGGAACCACATTACCCGTAGAGAGAATGTGGGCGGAAGCTTGTGCAAAAAAGACGGATAGATTTTGATTTATCCGTCTTTTTTTTGGTGAAAGACGATCTGCTAGCTTCGCTCGCGAGCGCGAGTGACTGAGAAAACTGAGGGTACTTCCTAGTTCGGTTTGACGTTAATAGTTCTGCGTCATCCCCAGACCACTGAGCCACTACTCGTAAACCGATTTCTTCTAAAAGGATGCGGCTAGACCAAGCGTCACCACCGATGTTATAGTCACCGATGATTGCAACATCGTAAGGACCGGGTTCGTAATTAAGAGTATTGTCTTTAGCAGCTTGGTCAGCTTTGGGGAATACCCAGTCACGAATTGCATCGTTAGCAATGTGGTGTCCCAAAGATTGAGAAACACCCCGGAAACCTTCACAACGTACGGGAATAACTGGTTTACCGATTTCTTTTGATGACTTTTTAGCAACTGCTTCAATGTCATCACCAATTAAACCGATAGGGCATTCCGATTGAACTGAAACACCTCTGTTGAGAGGGAAGAGTTCGTCGATTTCCTGAATCATTTTGGCGAGTTTTTTGTCACCACCAAAAACAATGTCTCTTTCTTGGAAGTCGGAAGTAAAGTGCATTGTACCAAAGGTATCAACGCCGGTTGTACCAATGTAGTAGTTACGACGACCAGACCAAGACCAGTAACCGCAACCAACTGGACCGTGGCTGATGTGAATCATGTCCTTAATCGTGATATTCTCTGAATGCTAAAAATTCTATATTGCAGTATTTTCAGAATTTTTCGCAATCACATAACCTATATTTACCTTAAAATACGTGTTATAAAATAGAAAAAATCAACGATTTTGTGAATTAAGATTGAGTTGAATTGATTCTAAATTTACCCTAAATATAAGCAGAAAAAATAGACTAATAAAAAGTCTTAATCATATTATTTGCAAATAAATAATTTAAACTTTATATAATGTACAATCAACTACATTTTAATTGAGATTTCATCTTGATTTTTTCTAATTCAAGTTTAAGTAATTGATTTTCTGTCTGTAAATCTAAGACTTGAGCTTCTAACTGCTGATTGGATTTTTTGTTAATTGTAGATGTCATAACTTGCTTACGATTTTCTAAAGAAAACCAGCGTTGATATACTTTCGTATGCATTTCTACAGAATGTCCTAAATTGTCTGCTGATGCTTTAATCGGTAAACCTTGGATATGCGCTCTAATTGCACAAGCGTGTCTTAAATCGTAAGGTTCAAATGGTAAATCTAGAATCCGTCTGAACCAGCGAGCATTAGTTTGAACTAAGTGTGATAACTCGTGAAAGCTGTTTATTTGTGATATTTTTTCTTTTAGTAAATCAATAGCTTGAGCATTTTTTAATTCAAATAATTCTACCCATTCTGGTACAAAAGGTAAAACTTCTCTATAACCTGTTTTATTAGATTTATGAACCTTCCAGATATTATCGGTATTATCATCGCTTAAAAACCAGTCTAAATCGGGTTGATTAAATACTTCACGAGGTCTTAAACCATATGTAGCGATTAATCCAAATACTAATCTATGTAGTTGCCAAGAATTTCTATAATCTTTTCTGACTTTTGAGTTTCCGCCTTTGATTTTATATTTTTTAAAAGCTTCTATAATTTCTATATCTGAAGGTATATATCTATCATTAGGAACTACAGGTAATTTTAAATTACTAAAATCTACTTCTATCCCATGAATTTTAGAAAATACTCTCGCGACTCGAATTGCTTGGTCACGAGAACTAGGAGAAGTGATATTTTTAATAATTTTAATGATACCCTCACTCGTTACTGGTAAATCTGATTCAAAATATTGTTTGTATCGTTTAGATAAATGCCAAAAACTATGTTCGCTCTTAATTGTTCTTTTTCTACTACTAAAATAGTCATATTCTAATGTTTCTAATACTTGTTTAAAAGTTTTGACTTGTTGGCGATCGCCTTTTTGTCCTAAATATTTATCATTCCACTCAAAACACTTTCTGGCAATCAATGTACCTAATTCCCAAGCTTCTTCTTCAGCAGTTTTTAAACCATTTAAATTTGCGGGAATACCTAAAGAGATAAAGTACTGCTTGCGATTTCTTCCCGATTTATGAGTATCTCCAGGTTTTAAGGGAAGAGTAGCTCTTAACTGTAGAGTATTTCCCACTTTCTTGATACTCACTTTACTTTTACTAGCTTTAAGTCTGGCATTTATATCTGTAAGCTGCTCTTCAATTTTTTTATCCATATATTCCCGTGTTGCTTGAACCTGATTTTGCGTACCCATATAACTTCCATCTGTACTCGCTGGAACTTCAAAATCATCGAATAAATCCTCTTGATGCACCTGTTTCATCCTAAATATGCCTTAAAAAATAACTGCTTATCTCGAACATATTAATTACTTAAAATTGTTCTTGATAAACAGTTTAAGGTATATTTACTTTAAGGATAAAACATATTTTTAATCGGACCCCAAACCACACCTTTGGAACCTGCATATGCACAACCACGAGCGGTCATTACACCAGGAAGAGACTTAATGTTGGATTTAACACCGCAATCGCTCTTACCTTCTTCATGCACGTTGAGGTGCTTAGCACGTCTTTTTTTAGCTTTCTCTGGATAAGCTTCTAAGACTTCTTCAATTAGTTGTTTTCTTTCTTCAACGATGTTCTTTTTGTCCGACATAAACTTTCTGCCTTTTTTTAGTACTGGAACTACTTGGGATGTACAATTAAAGCCGAATCGTGGCAGGTAAAGGGTAAAGGTTTTATCTTTTACCCTTTACCACTGGCTCTAGATCATTTACTATTAGGTAGCAGGAACTTCTTCAGCTTTTTTACCAATGATGTCTGCGTGTTTGGAATCGTCATCTAAGATTCCGAACTCAATGAGTAGTGCTTCTAACTCATCCATTTCTAAAGGTGTTGAGCAAACAAGGTAAGTTTTATTCAACTCTACTGCTTTTGACATCGCAAACACTTACTCACAACTCCATTGCATTTCTCTCCATACTTCGGACAACCAGTTGCATAAGTCTCTCGCTGCGATATTTCTCGACAGTATTGGCAGATGAAATTATAAACTCTTGTATGGATTACGCGGTCGTGTGCTTTGACTTTATACTCTCGGACATGAACTTTCTTGCTTGGCATATTTCTACTAATTGTTGCTTGACAAATAACGATAATGATAATCAATTTTTGGGAGATAAAAACAACAGTTGATAAAAAACCTGAAAAATCAGGTGGTGATGACAACCATAAAAAGAAATGTAACAAAAATGACTAGCTTGCGATAATCATTATCATTATATTAGTATTCATAAATAAGAATCCGGCGTTGAAAATTGAAAAGAAGGTAGTATATGTAATTCCGATTAATAGTTTTTAGTCCTGACAACTGATTTAAAAATCAAACAGGATTGCTATAGATTGACAAAATTAAACTCGTTGGGGGGTTTGTGAATTTTTTTTGAATCGTAGATATTATTTAGATGTACTTAAAAATGACCGTGTAGAAAATCAACAAATGTAACATCGCAATATTAAACTAGTGGTTGAATATGCTAATCTACTTTCAATATCGAGTTTACCAATTGGTTTTGATGGGAATCAGCCATCAGAAGTAATGGGGAAAATCTGGTGAAAATCCAGTACTGTCCCGCAGCTGTAATCAGACAAAACTTGTCTTTGAGTCAGAATGCCCGCCAATTATGACAAAAAAACACAATTATCTGCGAGGTACAGATGAGAAATATTTCTGTTAATTTTAGATGGCAAATCAAATTTGCCGTATCATTTTTTATATCAATATTGGGAATATTATCGGTAAATTGCAGGACTACAGCAGAAGAAATAGGACAAATATCAGATTTACCAAGATATGAAGGTATTGCAAAAGACTTAGAAATACTTCCAGTAACAGTTGAAGAGAGATTACCAATAGTTGAGATAGAAATAGAAGATATTGCTCAAAATACTCCTGTATCAGAAGAAGCGGATATAGAACTGACAGTAACAGGAGAAATATTAGATCAACCAGTATTTACACCATTCCGTCGTGAAGGGAAAGTACGGGATGCAACTCGTCCGATATATGTGATTAATCGTGAGGAAATTGAAGCTCAAGGAGCGCGTACAGTTAAAGAAGCATTGAGGTTTGTTCCTGGTATTTTACCTGATGGTACAGTGGGAACAGAAATTGGTAGTTTGAGCGGTCAGTTTATTCGTGGTTCTAATACCGGACAAGTATTGATATT
>JBHJOU010000660.1:0-4349 GCA_050329355.1 Rivularia sp. (in: cyanobacteria) | reverse complement strand
TTGGGAACAGAATAAGCCAGTGATTGTAAACAAACATCGCGCAAAAGTTCCAATTGATTTTGTTCAGTTTCCGTAAAAATTGGGGCAATAGCTTGAGCATATAAAGGAGTTCTTAAACCTAAATCGCTACCAATAAAATCTCCTTCAATTATTGAATTAGTTAAATCTAATCCTATAGGTTTTGTGCCACTTTTTTGTAAAGCATCTTGTAACAACTTATAAAAATTATCGTGAAACTCTTGATTTTGCGGTTGTAAATCTATTTCCATTTGTCGTAAATCTACCGTAAAACTACCTTGATTTACAATAGGAGAATTAATTTTTTCTTGCAGTAATTCTAAAGTTAAAACAGTGCGTTGCGGTTGAGATTCTGCTGCCCAAACGGATTGAATAGATAATAATACAAGTAATAATCCAATAAATAAAAATAACGTACAAATAGAAATAATTTTGCGGATAGAGTATGGGGGATTGGGCAATAAGCGATTAATCCCCACAGAAAGTGAATTATAAAGAGCTTTGGCGATGTTCGAGCGAGTGAGGTTGAGTTGCCCAGGTGCCAACCTTGACTGTTTGTCGCTTTTAAGATACATTAAGGTAAGATATTGCTGATAAAACTTACGCACTTTGTTGCGTCGCATACATATAGTAATTTTGTTTTATTTTATGCCATTTTTGTTGTGCAGCACGCAAATCGCTGCAAAGCATCCTACTACCTGATATGACTTGTCCAAAAGCCCTGAAAGTTTATACTTTACAAGACGGCAAAGAGCCCTATACGGAATGGTTGGAAAATCTGAAGGACTATACAATCCGTGCTAGGATAATCCGACGGGTGGAGCGTCTCAAACAAGGTAACTATGGAGATTGGAAGTCTGTTGGTGACGGTGTGCTAGAACTGAGATTTTTCTTCGGTAGTGGCTACCGCGTTTACATTGGAGAAGCCGGAGATGATCTGGTAATTCTTTTGTGTGGCGGGGATAAGGATACCCAGGAGAGGAATATACAAAAAGCTAAAAAATATTGGCAGGCTTACCAGGAGGAAGAAGATGAGCAAGAAACTTAGAAATCATGACGAGGTAGTGTTAGAGCAGCTACAGAACCCGGAAATGGCGAAAGCGTACTTGGACGTTGCCCTTGAAGAATATGAACAAGATGGCGAGTTAGGGTTTTTTCTGGAAGCACTGCGGAATGTGGTGGAGGCACGGTTTGGGATGACTCACTTTGCAGAAAAAACAGGTTTGAACCGTCAAAACCTCTATCGAGCTTTGTCAGCAGAAGGAAATCCTGAACTGCGAACTATCAGCCTTGTTCTTCATAATCTTGGCTATCGTTTGAGCGTACAACCAATTCGCGCTGTATCAAGTCAATAAAAAGTTTTTAGATCAATTTTTGAATATCTCTACAAATTACCATCTTCCCAAATCAAAAGCTGTCTGGAAGCTGCAACAAAACAATTAAGATGTTTCGGTGGATGAAGAAAATTATCGTAAGCTAAAGCCATTTGTCTGGCTGCTTGATGATAAGGAACCCTACCAATTCCCGTACCCAAACCGGGGCAAGCAACAGTATTAATTTGATGTTTAGATAATTGGTTATGACGACGCACCGCTAATAGCATAGCCCACATTGCCACATAAGGAATATCCGTCCCGGCAATAGACATAGGAACTCGCATTGTCGGTGTATGTGCAAGAAACGGATGCTTGAGATTACCCGTTTCCACAATCATCGATGTTCCTACAGCTTGCTCTCCCAAATAATCTGAGAGGATGCGCTGCTGCACCTTTTCCATCAACGAATTACCGAAAAATTTAATAATAGCAGCATCCATACCACCATCCATTATCCCAAAGGAATTAGCAGGACTAACCAAACAATCGAAATTAGGCAACCATTCAAAGTAGTTGTTAACAATTTCCACATCAGGAAAATCATTGAAATGTTGTTGAAAAGCTGCTGTTAATAATGAATTTGGTGCGACTAAAATCAATTTCAAGCTTTACTCCTTTGCTTGAATACTTATTATAGTTGATTTTTTGGAGTTTTTAGTTATGAGTTAATCCCCTTGTGGTTGCGAATCTAAAACTAATACTAGAAGTCTTATCCTTGTTCTATCGCTTCGCGCATTAATTTAAGATCATCAGAAGGTATAGAACCTGCAAAAGGGAGTAATGTTTGCCCTGGAGTACCTTTAATTTCGTTTTTTACAAGCTTATGAGCAAATTCTAGCACTTGTGATTGTAAGTGCTGTGGCATGGTTTTCAGTTGTTTAATTAACTCGTCAATGATGAAAGTATTCATTTTTTGCTCCATTTTACTATTCTAATGTACTTCTAAATACGACTTATTTCATTCTTAAATCACATCTTGCAGTTATAGGATGCGTTACAGCATTAGCTAAAATATCTGTTTCCCCGCAACTACAAAAAATACTAATATTCACCAGGTATTTGAATCAATTACCCATTACCTATTACCCATTACCTATTACCTATTACCTATTAACAATCACCACTTTCCCCACCATCGAACCTGCTTCCAACAACTCATGAGCTTTGCCAACTTCTTCCAACCCAAAAGTCCGATTTACAGCAACTTTCAACTTACCTGCATCCATCAACTCCGCACATTCTGCTAAAATTTCACCGTGATGTATTTGTGCTTCCACCATTCCTTGCAACATCGGCGTTAACATCAATTCTAAACTAATTCGACTATTGCGCTGTCTCGCTACTTTCCAATTAGTTTCGCCGCTTGGTTGTAAAATCGTCACGATATCGCCGTAAATCCTGATTGCTGGGAATGTTTTCTCAAATGTCTCCCCACCAACAGTATCAAAAGCTAAATCTACACCTTCACCATTTGTCCAATCCAAAGCCGCTTTCACAAAATCAGTTTCTTTGTAATTAATCGCATAATCCACCCCCAGATGCTTGACAAAATCAACTTTATCCTCACAACTTACCGTAGTGCAAACATCAGCACCCTTGAGCTTTGCGAGTTGAATTGCTACGTGTCCAACACCACCTGCACCAGCATGAATTAATACTTTGTCTCCAGGCGATAAACGTCCGCGTTCGTACAAAGCCTCCCAAGCTGTAATCAATACCAAAGGTGCAGCAGCAGCTTCTACAAAAGATACAGATTTAGGTTTCGCCGCGACAAACCGCTCATCTACAGTTGTAAATTCCGCATAATTACCTTGGCGATCGCCAATTCCACCACTGCAAAAATATACTTCATCACCTACGCGAAAACTCTTAACTGCATTTCCCACCGCTTCCACCACACCCGCACCATCACATCCCAGAATTGCAGGCATTTTATCAGGATAGAAAGTCCCGCGTTGACGAAGTTTTGTATCGATGGGGTTAACACCAGCAGCTTTTAAACGTATCAAAAGTTCTGTATTTTGAGGAGGAAGCGGATTGGGGATTTCCCGTAATTGCAAAACTTCTGGCTTCCCTGGCGCTGTCATTATCACTGCTTTCATGGCTTATCCTTCGATGCACACTCTTGAAATTACTGTAGCGTAACGGTGGTATTGCAACAAAATACTTTCTCCGTTTTTTTCGCATACAGTACAATAAATGTAAATTATTAGACTTTTATGACTAAAGTTAATTAATGTCCAGCTTTTCTAAAAATAATCCACTACTTGGAACTTGGAAACTAATCTCAATCACGTCTATATTTTCCGACGGAAAGATTGATCGCGAAGCATTTGGAACTAATCCGATTGGCTACATCACCTATACTCCAGAAGGTAAAATTATGGTGATATTCTCAAAAAGCGAGCGTCCATTATTAAGCGGTAATTCAGCTTCACCCCTGACTGCTGCAATACATCAAATACCAATCGAAGAGCGATCGCAAGCTTTTTCTAGTTTCAATTCTTATGCTGGAAGTTATACTCTTGATGGTAATACCGTTATTCATCATGTCGAAATCGCCTCAATTCCTAATCGTGTAGGCAAGAGTTTATCGAGGACTTTTACATTAAATGTAAATCAAGTTACCTTAAAAACCCCACCCAGTAAAAGCCATGATACACCTAAGTTTGAATTGGTTTGGGAACGGGTAGAATCACGATGAAAATATAATAAAAAACCGCAAAACAAAAAGTTCCACGGCTTTTAAGTGTAATGTGAGGAGCTTAACTTCAATTTCATTATAACCAGCAAGTTGCTGCATGAATGATTGCGTATCAATTTTTGTAACGATTTTTAAAATTATCAAAATCAGATATTTGTCAATTTGATACTTAGTCTAAGTATTAAATAATTCATCACTTACTAACAAAAAAATAAAACCGTGGGATATTTCAGGGAGGACCACGGTTTTAA
>JBHJOU010000377.1:0-2211 GCA_050329355.1 Rivularia sp. (in: cyanobacteria) | reverse complement strand
GGAATATTTTTACATTTAGCGTTGAGTGAATCTCAATCTCGCTGGCTGAGGTTAACAATATTTGCATTATCTATTTGTTTAATTATTCTCTCTCGTTCCACAACTTCTTTAATGATTGTGATCACAATGATATTTCTTTTGCCTTTATATAAACTTAGTACAAACAATAACTATAAATTACAAATAATTGCCATTAGTTTTGTTTTAATATTGTTAGTTAGCGGTTTAATATTAATTGCAGGTAACGCAGAAACTTTAGTCGGCACATCTGGTAAAGATTTAACTTTAAATGGACGTACTGACTTATGGGAACCTGTATTAAACCAAATTCTAAAAAGACCTTTATTTGGCTACGGATATGCTGGATTTTGGACTAGTTCATTCGCTTCAAATACCAGATTAACTTACGAATGGGCAAGTAATTCTCATAATGGCTTTTTGGAGATAATGTTAGATTTAGGAATTGGTGGATTCTTAGTTTTTATTATCGGTTTTATTCGCTTCTTTACGATGGCACTTTATCGAGTTGTATTAGTTGCGAAAAAAACTGAAGATTATTTACCAATGCAAATGCTTGTCATCATTATTATCGTGAATATTTCTGAAGCTAGATTATTAACTCCTAGTTGGAATTGGTTTATGTATTTGACAACTTCTTTAACTTTAACAATGGAGTTTCATAGAGCGAGAAAAACAGCACTTAATTTGGTACCAGTATAATACTAATTATTTAAAGAATTAAAAGAGAGAAATAATCAATGAAAATCTTACATTTAAGTACTCATGATATCAGCGGTGGTGCGGCTAGGGCTGCATATCGATTACATAAAGGATTACAAAATATCGGATTCGATTCACAAATGTTAGTGCAAGAAAAATCAAGTAGTGATAAAACAGTAATCGCACCAAAAATACGATTATTCCAAGGTATAGCTAAAACTAAATTAACATTTGAAACTTTACCTTTGAAACTTTATAGAAATAGAACTAAAAGTACATTTTTTAGTCAATGGTTACCAGATAGAGTTGTCCCCCAAGTCGCGCAAATTAACCCAGATATTATTAATTTGCATTGGATTAGTGGAGCTTTTATGCAAATAGAATCCATTGCCAAGCTCAAACAACCTTTAGTATGGACACTTCATGATATGTGGGTATTTACTGGAGGTTGTCACGTTGCTAGAGATTGTCAACGCTATACCCAATCTTGTGGTGCTTGCCCGCAACTTAATAGCAATCGCGAACGCGATTTATCTCGTTGGGTACACAACCGTAAAGTTAAAGCCTTAAGCAACCTAAACCTAACTTTAATTGCTCCTAGTAACTGGATAGCAGAATGTGCTAAATCTAGCTCATTATTTAAAAACTCACGAATAGAAGTAATTCCTCATGGATTGAACACTCAAAAATATCGACCCATTCCCCAGAATATAGCTCGCGAAATTCTCAATTTACCTCAAGATAAAAAACTGATTTTATTTGGAGCAATAGAAGCAACCAGCGATAAAAATAAAGGTTTTCATTTATTACAACCAGCATTACAAAAACTCAGTCAATTTGGTTGGAAAGATAACACTGAAGTAGTAATTTTTGGTGCTTCTCAACCGGAAAATCCACCAGAATTAGGATTTAAAACTCATTATTTAGGACATTTATATGATGATACATCTTTAGCTGCCGTTTATTCCGCTGCCGATGTAATGCTAGTTCCATCTCTACAAGAATCCTTCGGACAAACTGCCTCCGAATCCCTCGCTTGTGGAACTCCGGTAGTAGCATTTAACGCAACTGGATTAAAAGATATAATCGACCATCAACAGTGTGGTTATTTAGCCAAACCTTACGATATTGATGATTTTGCTCAAGGAATTATTTGGGTTTTAGAAAACACTCAAAGGCACGAAAAACTATCTTTCTACGCACGAGAAAAAGCCCAACGAGAATTCACTTTAGAACTACAAGCAAAACGTTATTCTCAACTATTTACACAAATTATCTCGGAAAAAAAAGCAATCTAAATCATCAAATAATCCCTTTCTTAAAACTACTTCTTTCCTCAGCGCTCTCAGCGTCTAGTAAGGTTTTTTAATTCTCTTTAACCACTAAAAAACACCATCAAGGATTAACAGCAAATGACAACACCATTAGCCTTCATAATTTGTACAGAACCAGGTCGTTTAGAACCTCAATCATTGATGCTTGCAGAAAGTA
>JBHJOU010000081.1:0-2207 GCA_050329355.1 Rivularia sp. (in: cyanobacteria) | reverse complement strand
AAAGTTAACGACCCCTATCAAGTTAACGAGTATCCAGATGAATACGAATTTGGCAGCATTAAAGTAGTCGAAAATATTCAAGATTTACGATTGAGTGAGTCTTACCTGCAACAGCTTAGAGAGTTGGATGTGAAAGCGTTTTTGCTCGCACCAGTTTTTGTCAGCGATAAATTATATGGTTTATTTGTTGCTCATGACTGTGCGGGTATGCGTTCTTGGCAAGAAATAGAAGTTAACTTGTTTAAACAAGTCGCGATTCAAATTGGTTACGCTTTAGAGCAAGCAGAACTTTTACAACAGATACAGCAAGGAAGAAACACAGCCGAAACCACTTCCCAAATTGAACGAAAGCAAAAAGAAAAACTGCAAATGCAACTTCTAGAATTGCTGAATAATGTTGAAGGTGCAGCAATGGGAGATTTAACGGTACGTGCTGATGTTATTGAAGGAGAAATCGGTACAGTTGCTGACTTTTTCAACTCAATTGTGGAAAATTTGCGCGAAATTGTCACCGAAGTCAAAACATCAGCTTATCAGGTGAATGAATCTTTGGGTTCTAACTCCAGCGCGATCGCTCTTTTAGCAACGGAAGCTAAAACCCAAGCAGCGGAAATCAATCGGACTTTAAATGCAGTTGATAGCATGACAGATTCGATCAAAACAGTAGCACAAAATGCTCATCAAGCTGCTATAGTTGCTAACTCTGCTGCAACTGCTGCGACACAAAGCGATACAGCAATGGATTTAACAGTACAAAATATTGCTAATTTACGAGAAACCGTTGGTGAAACAGCCAAAAAAGTCAAACGTTTGGGTGAATCTACCCAAGAAATTAGTAGAGTTGTAGCATTAATTCACCAAATTTCCATGCAAACCAACCTATTAGCAATCAACGCTGGAATTGAAGCAGCACGTGCTGGTGAGCAAGGACAAGGTTTTGCGGTAGTTGCTGAGGAAGTTAGTGAACTTGCAGCTAAAAGCGCTTCTGCAACTAAAGAAATTGAGCAAGTAGTAGAAAACATCCAGCGAGAAACTAGTGAGTTAGTAGAGTCGATTGAATTTGGAGTTACTACCGTAGTCGAAGGAACCCGTGTTGTTGAAGATGCTAAATATTCCTTGAATGAGATTTTACAGGTTTCTCGTCAAATTGACTCCTTAGTAAATTCTATTTCCCAGGCTACTGCATCTCAAGTGCAAACATCTCAAGCAGTTAGTGACTTGATGAAAGATATTGCTGACATCTCCCAACGGACTACAACTTATTCTGAGCAAGCATCTGTATCACTACAGCAAACTGTAGAAATTTCCCAGCGTCTGCAACAGAGTGTGGGTACTTTTAAAGTTGACTAAGAAAATGAGCAGTTAGGAGTGAGGAGTGAGGAGTTAGGAGTGAGGAGTTAAGAGTTAGGAGTGAGGAGTTAAGAATCATTTAGGTAGCAAAACAGTAAACAAACTACCTTTACCAAGTTCAGAAAAAACTTGAATTTTTCCCCGATGTGTTTCTATAATCCGATTAGATAAATGAAGCCCTAAACCACTACCGGAACGTTTATTTCTACCTTGACGGAAACGTTCAAATATACTTTTTTGGTCTTCTTGAGCTATTCCATAGCCAGTATCTTCAACTTCTAATTTTACCCAGCTTCCCCCTATATCGGATATTAATTCTGATAAACGAACTTTCACTCCGCCTTCATCAGTGAATTTGATGGCGTTACCAATTAAGTTACTAACAACACGTCGTAATTCTAAACAATCTCCATTTATTACACTAGCATCTTCAGCTTGTGGTAAATTATTCTTAAATTCAATGATTAAATCTCTTTCTTGGGCTAAAGGACTTAATTCTTGAACTACTTCCTCAACTATAGAAAGTAGATTACAGCTTGCACAATTCAAAGTTTTTTTACCAGCTTCAAAACGTGATACCTCTAGCAGAGTATTCACCATTTCTAATAAGTTATGATTGCTGCGAATCATTGCGGCGATCGCCTTTTTCATTTCTGGGGAAATCTTGCAGAATGTTTCTTGTAAAAATAAATTCAACATTCTATCGGCAGCTACTAAAGGTGTTCGCAAATCATGAGTTAAACGCGATCCGAAGTCTTCTCGCTGACGTGTCATTTCTTTCTGTGCATCAATACTGTGTTTAAGACGCAAAAGACTGCGTACTCTGGCAAGTAATTCGTCTGTGTCAAAAGGTTTGC
>JBHJOU010000451.1:0-8619 GCA_050329355.1 Rivularia sp. (in: cyanobacteria) | reverse complement strand
GCCGCAGCTAGAGCAATGTATCAATTAACAAGCGAACCAGAATATGGAGAGCGTTTGGTACGAGTATTGCAAAACAGCGATTTAAAATTGCGTCGCATGGCATTAAGTGACTTGGGTGCCATCGGGTATATGAAAGCAGCAGACACAATTGCGATCGCCGCCGTTGAAAACAGCTTTAAACTTATAGCTCTCAAGGGTTTATTAGAGCATCAACTCAAAGGCGAAGAAGCATTTACCCTCAACGATAATGCCATCAAGTTAATGCAATTAATGGATTCGCTTTTATAGTTGACAGTTGACAGTTGACAGTTGACAGTTAATTAACTCCTAACTCCTAATTCCTAATTCCCAACTCCTAACTCCTAACTCCGGTACAGACGTTGACAGTTGACAGTTGACAGTTAATTAACTCCTAATTCCTAATTCCTAATTCCTAATTCCCAACTCCTAACTCCCAACTCCTAACTCCGGTACAGACGTAGCAATGCTACGTCTCTACAACTCCGGTGGTACTAACTCCTAATTCCTAACTCCTAATTCCTAACTCCCAACTCCCAACTCCTAACTCCTAACTCCTAACTCCTAACTCCTAACTCCTAACTTTTTATGGACACCCAAAACTTAATTCGTGCCGTCATAGAGGCTGATTCACCAGCGCGAATGGTGACAGCGGTACAAAAGTTAGTCGCAGCAAAAGATACGGTAGCAATACCGACTTTGATTGCAGTGTTTGGGTATAACAATCCCGCAGCCGCAGTCATAGCCGTCAAAGGATTAACAGAATTAGGAGAAGCAGCCGTACCGCAACTGCTCGGACAGATTGATGATTATAATTATGGCGCACGGGCTTATTCAATTCGGACTTTAGCAACAATTGGTGACCCACAAGCCTTAGACTTATTATTAGAAGCTGCTGCAACAGACTTTGCTCCTAGCGTTCGTCGCGCTGCTGCAAAAGGGTTGGGGTTTTTACAATGGCATAAACTGGATGAACCACAAAGGGCGATCGCACAAAGAAAGTCACTCTCTACCTTGCTTTCAATTACTCAAGATGCAGACTGGGCAATTCGTTATGCTGCCATTGTCGGTTTGCAAGAATTAGCAAAAATTCCCAGTTTAAAATCGGAAATTGCGGCAAGATTTTCTCAAATGCGTTCAAACGATGCTCAAAAAGCAGTTCGCGCTCGTGTCGCCTTAGCTCAAGAGCAAGTTGCCAGTTAATAGATGTCCACTTACATAAAATAACAAGAATGTCAATACCAGTACTTGAATATAAACCTAGTTCTCAAAATCAGCGTGTCGAAGGCTATGAAGTGCCTAGCGAAGACACGCCAATCATGTATAGATTGACAGATGCCACCTCAGATCAAGACATTGATCAAATCATCTGGGCGGGTTATCGGCAAATATACAGCGAACACTTGATATTAGAATCATATCGGCAACCCTTTTTAGAATCGCAAATGCGAAATCGGGCGATTAGCGTCAGCGATTTTATCCGAGGTTTGGGGAAAACAGACGTTTACCGCGAAGAAGTAGCAGAAAACAACTCCAACTACCGCTTAGTTGATATCAGCTTCAAACGGTTTTTGGGACGTGCAACCTATAATAAACAAGAGCAAATAGCCTGGTCAATTATCATTGCGACCAAGGGTTTACATGGATTTATTGATGCTTTAGTAGACAGCGACGAGTACCGTCAAAACTTCGGTAACGACATCATACCTTACCAGCGCCGTCGTTACAAAGACAGACCCTTTAACTTAGTAAATCCCCGCTACGGTGCAGACTTCCGCAACCGTATGGCTATTCGATATTTGGGAGGTAGTTCTTATTATACCGCCCGTACATCGGGAGGATACGCAACCGGAGAAGAAATTCGCAAAGTCATTCCCAGCAACTTTATGTCAATGGCTGGTGGTATGATTACCAACGAACGTAACTACCAAAGAACTATTGCTAGAGTTACTTCTCAAATCCAGAACATGGAAATTCCCGACATGACAAGGGAATCCTCCACACCTCAACCCAGTGTCAAACCCGTAGAAGTTGCTTTGCCCTACCGTTACATACCCGGTAGGAAAACTACTTAGAAAAGGACAAGGAGATGGGGGGATGGGGGGATGGGGAGATGGGGAGTTATAAATAATCACCTTTAACCTTCAACCTTCAACCTTTAACCTTTAACCTTTAACCTTCAACCTTGAACCTTTAACCTTTGACCTTCAACCTTTAACCTTTAACCTTTGACCTATTGATAAATAATCATGTCAATCCCACTATTAGAATATAAACCCAGTTCTCAAAACCAGCGCGTTCCTGGTTATGAAGTTTCCAGCGAGGATACACCGAGAATTTATCGGTTGGAAGATTCTCCTGAGAATAGCGATATTCAACAATTAATTTGGGCAGGATATCGTCAAGTATTCAGCGAACACGAAATACTCAAGTTTTACCGTCAATCCAATCTAGAATCTCAATTGAAGAATCGAGCGATTACCGTGCGTGACTTCATTCGGGGTTTGGCAAAATCCGAAGCATTTCGACGCTTGGTAGTTGAGACAAACTCTAATTATCGCGTGGTTGAAATTTGTCTCAAACGTCTTTTAGGACGTGCGCCTTATAATAAAGATGAAGAAATTGCTTGGTCAATTAAAATTGCTACCTTGGGTTGGGGTAACTTCGTTGATGCTTTGATTAATTCGGAAGAATATCTGAGTAACTTCGGAGAAAATACGGTTCCCTACCAACGTCGTCGCTATAAAGGTAGACCTTTTAATTTGGTAACTCCTCGTTACGCTGACTATTGGCGCGATAAAGAAGAAGATAGTCGTTACAAATGGGGCGATATTAACAACTTCTTGGAGATGGCACGTTCAGCTTCAATTAAAACAGTTACTTATACCCCCGTTAGCACTGCGAATATTGATATTCCGGATATGACAAAGCAAACTTTACCCGAAGGAATTCCGGTTTCTATCAGTACTACAGCAAGTTTTCCCTTGGGATAATTACTTAACTTTGACCTGAATAGGGGAAAATAAGTAATAAGGATTGAAGAATAACGCCAAAATTTCATCCTTAATTCTTCAACTTTTTAGTTGCATCACTTAATAAAATTAGAGGATAATTACAGATGGCATTGCCATTACTTCAATACAAACCCACCACTCAAAATCAAAGAGTCAAAAGCTTTGGTAAAGCTGACCAAAACGAAGATACACCATATATCTATCGTTTAGAAGACGTAAGCTCCTACACTGATATTCAAAACATCATTTGGGCTGGATATCGTCAAGTTTTCAGCGAACATGAAATCCTCAGTTTCAATCGTCAAAAGAATTTAGAATCTCAGTTGAAAAATGGTTCCATTACTGTACGGGACTTTATTCGTGGTTTAGCCCAGTCTGAAGCTTTTTACCGTATAGTAGTTGAAGTTAACAACAACTATCGCTTAGTAGATATCTGTTTGAGACGTTTATTAGGTCGTGCGGCTTATAACAAAGACGAAGAAATTGCTTGGTCAATCAAAATTGCCACCTTGGGTTTTAAAGGCTTTGTTAATGCTCTCATGGATAGTGAAGAGTATACTAATAGCTTCGGCGATAACACTATACCTTACCAGCGTAAACGTATGGAAGGTCGTCCCTTCAACTTAGTAACTCCTCGCTACGGTGAAGATTTCCGAGAAACCGCTGGAACCGTCAAAACCGACTGGCGTTTTACCTTGGAGAAATTCTACTCCGAAAAATCCAAACTCCAGAGACTGTCTGAAGGCGACCCCCGTAAATATGCTGAGATGGCAGCATCTGTAAGTGGTAAAGGTAACTACGCTCAAAGTATTAGAGCTTCGAGTCTAGATTACTTAAACTTAGTACCTTCTCGCGGAACCGGCAAACGTTTCTAAGTTATCTTTTTCAAGAAAAATACTTTTTTTTATACTGGATCTAGTTTTTGTTTTGATACAAAAGTTATTTAGCAATTTCTTTGTTAAATAGCTGTTGGATTAAGCAAAAATTAGATCCAGTAGTTTTTTATTGCTCTGTGAGAAGTCGGGTTTTTATGAGTTTTGCGTTGTGGTATAGATATGTATTCTAAAAACCCGACTTCTGATAATTATTCAGGTTAAATTATAGGGTGTATTACGGCAGGATAATATATTAGCCATAACACACCACATCGCTGTGCAAACAATCCAAAATCTAAAATCTAAAATCTAAAATTCAATAAAATGTCTACTATTGAAATCACTCGTTTATATACCAAAGATGCAGAAAATATTATTGAAATCTTGTCATCTGCATTTGAAAATTATCCATTGATGCAATTCTTTTTTCAAGATACATATAAACAATCGATAAGATACATGATAAAAACGATGTTTGATGAAGCATCTATGGTTGATAACTTGCTTCTTGGTGCTTTTTTAGAAGGAAAATTACATGGAGTTGCGTTTATAGCTCCTCCAAAAAACACGGAAAGTAATAATAATAATTCTCAAAGCATAACAACAGCTTCAGAAGAAGAGTTTGCAAAAGTAGTTGGAAAAGAAGCAATGATGCGAATAGAAGCTTATTCTAATTTAAAAAATGCGAATAAACCTTGCTCTCCTCATTTCTACATCAAAGCTTTGGGTGTACATCCACAAAGTCAAGGAAAAGGGATTGGTAGCGCACTTCTTTCTCAAATACATCAGATGTCAGAAGAGGATTCTAACTCTCAGGGTGTTGCTCTTGATACACAAACATCAGATAATGTCACCTATTATCAACGTTTTGGTTATCGCATTTCTACTACAGCAAAATTAGAAAATGTCGAAAATTGGTTTATGTTTCGACTTAATTAAAGAGAATGGGTAATCGGGAATAGATAATCGGTAATGGGAAGTTTTAATCCCAGTGGAAAGATGATCAAGAATCACTCTTGCTTGTGTGAAAAAAGTAATAAATCTGTCAAACTATCAGTTAAACGATGACTTTCCATTGGTAAAATATCGGCACCATGCATCATTTTCTGAGTCATCACAAAGTGAACTAGTGAACCCACGATAATTCTAGCTGTCGCTTCTGGATCTGATATATTTAGTTCGGGATGAGATGCTAGATAATCCTCAAGAGTTTTTATTGTCGGTTTAATCAAACTCTTAACACAAAATTGAGCAATTTCAGGAAAGCGCTCTGATTCTCCAATTAATACCCGCATAAATGCCATATATTCATCATCTTTGAGCATCGCATTTAATGCTTTAACTATTAAATCGTGTAGAACTATTTTGGGTTCTCCAACTAATTTTTGAGTTCCAAAAACTGACTGAAATCTTTCTTTTGCTAATCTTTCTATCAGAGCTTTAAAAAGTCCTTGTTTATCTAGAAAATAGCTGTAAACAGTAGCTTTGGAAACACCTCCAGAAGCTGCGACTCTATCCATACTAGTACCAGCGTAGCCATGCACCAAAAATTCTTGCATCGCTCCTTGGAGAATTTGCTCTACTTTATCTTTTGGCTTCTCTATATAAGTTTCGCTAAGTTTTGAAAGTCCCATTTTTACCTATTTATAATTACACAATCGGCATCGCTATCAAATACAAAGAAACAACTAAAAATATATTTTTAGCATTTAAACTAATTACGTAATAGGATATAACTCATAACTCCTAACTCCTAACTCCCGTACAGACGTAGCAATGCTACGTCTCTACAAAACTAACTCCTAACTCCTTATCTATTATAATTATTAATCAACCTTTCTCCACGTTGGTAAATTTCTCTTGCATAATCAGTCCAAGTACCTTGTCCCCAATAACGAAAACAACTTGTTTGTAATAGAAAATTGTGCAGTAAAGCCTTACGATATTCGCTTTGCTGGGTAAGAGATTCTTCAGATTGCAATAACGAATTAAAGTTTTGATGAAATAAGACGCTAAGTTGATTCATAGGATTTAATACGTTTTCATATCCTTGCACCCAACTGATATGATTTGTCCAGGAAGCACCATCCATATGAAAATTAGGATTTTCTTGTTTCAACTGTTCTATAACTTGCTCTACATTTTGGGAATCGGATACTCGTTGCCAAATTAAATGTTGTCCCACTGGTTGACAAGTCGGGTAATTTTCTGGATTCGCACCGGCATTTTCAATTAATTCTAAATATTCTGTTCCCGTAACACCAACAACACCTGTTTTCCCCCCATTATTTTGCGCCATTTGATGCCAAGCTTGTTTAAATCCGGGGGGAAATTCATTCATCATTACACCACCGTTTTCACCGTCACCTATTTGAGTAACTATTGGTGGAAAATTCTCATTTCCTTGGGAAGTTAAAGATTTTGCTTCATAATAAGGTTGCATTTGAGCAACCAATTTAGTATCGGAACCTTGAGTTTTAATTAAAGCGGTAATACTTACAGTTTCATTTTGAGAATTTCTAGCTACAAGTTTATGTGGTATATGTTTATTTTGTAATGATTCGCCGTTAAGTGTTTGTACGGAATGCTCTTGCACCATCAACCAACGATAACCGCATTCTTTCAAAGCTTTCACATATTCATATAAAGTATCGGGATGGTTGGGAAGGTGCATTTCCGGAGGTGAAAAGCCTTTAACTCGCGCTAATGCATCCCAACCGAACACCGCTGCAAAATAATGCTGCCATGCTTGGATATGTAATTTTATATCTGGTATGGGTGTTGAAGGAACCACGGCGTGTCCCCACATTGTCCCCAACCACTCGCAATAGGGTTGATATGTAGAATCACAAGTGATACGTTTGAGATTGTCTATGATATCTGTGCGCCCCATCTGTTGAAATCCCCATAAAAGATTACCGGAGTAATCCAACATGATACGAGGATTGCAACCTTGATTGACTAATTCGGGAATAATATCCCCCATACGACTGTAACAATTAGCAAAAGGTCCCGCATTATGATTGTCTCCTTCTTGGGGATGCTCAAACATATATTGCAGATGACTAATCAATTCACCATTTGCACCTGCGGGAATTGTCGGTTGGTGCATATGCAGCGCCACAGCGAAAGTCGCGGTAATATCTTCTAATCGGAGATTTGTTGTAGGTAGGAAGACGGGTGAATTTTGATTTACGACTTCTAGAACCTGTTTTTCCCAACCACAAATATTTGGTAAGCCATCAATCGTTTCTGGTAAAGCGGGTACCGTTGTTAAGCTAGGCATTTAATTATCAGTTATCAGTTATCAGTTATCAATTATCAGTTGCTATAAGCTATGGGGATATTTTAATTAACAAAAAATATTGTTAAGTTTAAATTTTATCGTATTCCAAGGTGAAAACAGCCCATAGCCTTTAGAGAATTATGTTTCAAAAACTCAAAGCTTGACAATGACTGAAGTTTTTTTAGATACTTCTTTTGCGATCGCCTTAGCGCAACCAAGTATCGCCTTATTTTCTCTCACTGATCAAAATCATCTCCCGACTGTTGAAATTGCCGATCAAATTCGGTATTGCGTTAATTGTACACAGTGAAATCAATATATTCTATGAACTGCCCTCTTTGTAAACAGCCCGGTAAACCATTTTATGCCGACGAATTCTTGATGTGCAACAACTGTTCAGGCATATACAAAAACAAAAAGAATTATCTCAGCACAGATGCAGAAATAAACAGATATAAAGAGCATAACAACGATGTCAATGATATTCGATATCAAAAATTTGTATCTCCAATTACTGATTATGTTTTGAAAAATTTTACACCGGATCAAATTGGGCTTGATTTTGGTTCGGGAACAGCACCTGTAATATCAAAAATTCTTCAAGACAATGGATACAATATTGATCAGTTTGATCCTTTTTTTTCAAATAAAACCGAACTGTTGAAAGGAACGTACAACTATATTGTAAGTTGCGAAGTCATAGAACATTTTCATCATCCGGATGCAGAATTTGAATTATTACATAAAATGCTCAAATCAGATGGGGCGTTAATTTGTATGACACATCTATATAATAAAAATATTGACTTTAAAAATTGGTATTACAAAAATGACCCTACCCATGTGTTTATTTATTGTCAGGAAACAATAGAATATATTTCTGATTATTACGGATTTACGAATTTCAGAATAGACAACAGGCTGATTGTATTAGAAAAGCGAAAATACTGAACAACTAAAAAAACGCACTCAAATTCTGCTGTTAATTTCAATAAATATATCTAGAGCTATATATCAAATGATATAGTCGTTCTTGACTAAAGATAGAGCTATTTACTTAAGCTAATCTTTTAAAATGTATTTAGATAATTAATATAGAAATTAAATTTAGGGAGACAATTATTTATGAAGCCTTGGATGCTTTGGTTGGCAGTTTTTTCCTCACTTATTGGTTTATGGGTAATAGCTAATCTAATTTATTAATTAATTAAATATTTTTGAGTTATAATAGTTTATCTTCCTTGCTGCAAAAAAGGGATTTTTTACAACCCAATAAGTGTGAATTTATCATCTATTATTTTCATTGATTTGTAGTGGCGCTTTAACTCCAAATATAGCTTTTGGTTTTAAAGCGCGATTACAAATATATTTTTGATTTTTTTGTTTTTTTCAAATTTATGCCAAACTATTTAATTAATTTTATGAG
>JBHJOU010000235.1:0-18793 GCA_050329355.1 Rivularia sp. (in: cyanobacteria) | reverse complement strand
ACCGTTCATAGAAATCTTGACAAAGCTACCCAAAAATAGCCATTACTAGACAACTAGGTTTGTAATTTTAGTCCAAAGTCCTAAAACTACAGGGATAAACGGCAATCCCACTATCCCATCCATAAAGTTTGGGATTACTTTACGAGCTATATTCAAGCTTCCATTGGTATCAGCATTGATTGTTCTACCTGTGTTCGTTTTATATAAACCTCGTTTAACACGCTTTCCACTAAACACAGGTAAGGAATCGGTTTTGATGTTGTAAGTTGGTAAGTGATCACAATCTAAAGCACTGGCAATGCTGGTGTAACTTTCCTCAGTTATTACAATTTCAATACCTGCTAATTGTGCTTTGTAAGACAACAAGCTAATTAATTTAGCGTGTGGAATTTTGCTAAACTCCTGATTATTCTTTTTGCCGATATTGATATTTTGCTTCCAGCAAGGGTTATTACCGATAATTAATTGACCAATATCATTAATTTGACACCAATCAATAACTCTACGACTAACAGTATGAAGATAATTATCAATCCTTCTATCACGCTTGCTCCACCAGTGCTTTAATTTGTCTCCAAGCCTCAATTGATTGAGCTTTCGCTACTCGTTTATTGAAGAATTGATTAATACTTTTCAATGGTCTACCATTAATCAAAAGCGGTTTGAGACCGGGATGATCGGATGTTATAGCCATCAAATTGTTTAATCCAAGGTCTGCACCAGCAATATACTTACCTGTTGATAAAAGCGGTTCATTTACTGTGTAAACAACCTCAATAACATAATGGTCAAGCTTAGGAACAATCCTTACTTGGTCTACATTTTTAACTTTCGTTCTAATCTTGATATTAGTTTGGGATAGCTTAACAATTCCTTTAGCCAAAGCAGGTTTTGATATTGCATCTATTGGATAGATAACAACATTTCTGCCACGTTCCTTATGCTTATATCCCGGCATTTTTGGTTTGCCTAAATACTTTTGTGGATGCTTTGACCAATCCTTTAATGCAGCTAACCAACCTTTCCAAGCTTCTGAAACTCTACGCACAACCTGTTTACTAACTTTAGTAGGCAGATAACGATAAGCTTCTAAATTTTTGGTTTGATGATAAATTTCAATAGAATTAAAATACTTTTTGGTTTCAAAAAAGTATTGTCTTTGAACATAGTTAGCAGCATTATAAAGATGTTTAGATTGCAATGATAAATAATCGCAATATGACCAAAACTGATGTTGTCGGTTGATGATATGTTTTTCAACTAATTGCATTTGACTCGACCTCTCAAATATGGCAATCTAGTTAGTATACTAACACACAATCCCGATTTCAATGCCATTCCAGAAACATAATCAAATTGGAGCTAAAAAAATCCTCAAAGTTGAATTAGACGCTCAACCAATATGTTTTAAGGGTAGATTAGGTCAAAAGGAGAAACTTAAAGCAGTCCCTGACTGGCAAGAACGGCTTAGAGAATTTGTTGACCAACTTGTATCAGACCTACCCAAAAATTCCTAGCTATGGGTAGATATGGGTAAGAATTAACTTACAGTTTCTTACCCCAACTCCATATACTATCTTGGCAATTTCTAATATATTATGATGATTTCACAATGGAATGCTTTGTTAAAAAATCTTGGTGAATGGGAAGGTTCTTTTACTCGTTTATCTTCTCAAGGTGAATTATTAGAAGATATCCCCAGCATTGTTTCTTTCCAGGGTTTGAATCAGAATCAAACTATTCGTCAAATTGTTCGTGTTGGAGAAGATGAAAAGGTTTTGGAATACAGTTCCCTAGGAAAGGGAATCATGTTTTTTGAAAATGGTGCTTTTTCCAATGGCTCTATTCAGTTAGCACCCTTTTCTACTTTTGGTGCTGAATTTGGTTTTATTCACGATAATCATCGTTTACGTTTGGTACAGCTGTTTGATCAAAATCTCAAGTTAGATCAGTTTACTTTAATTCGAGAACATCTTGCTCAAACTCAACCTTCACACAGTGCTGTTTTAACCGTCGATGCTTTGTTGGGAGAATGGATTGGTGAAGCTGTAACTATCTATCCCGATTTACAAAAGCCTGATAGTTATTCTACTCAAATGCTTTTACAGCTCCATCAAATGGGAAAATTAACTCAAACTTTAAATTTTGGCGATCGCACTATTTCTTCTACTGCTACTGTTAAAGACTCTATTCTCTTTTTTGACCAAAATCAAATACAACTATTACTCCTTCCCAATGGTGCTTCCGTTACTTCTCCCCTTCAAGCCCGCTTAGGTGAACCTTTGTTTTTAGAAGTCGGTTGGTTAATTAACTCCAATCTCCGTCAAAGAATGATTCGCAGCTATAACCACAAGGGAGAATGGCTCAGTTTAACTTTGATTACGGAAACAAAAATTTGAAAATTAAGGTTTTTTCGTTTTCAAAAGAATTTTCTTGTTTCCGCTTCCAAAAATGCGCCTTTTTTGCTATATTTTTATAATGGGAATCTTTGCAAAATTTTTAATTTAGTCAATATTCCAATCATAAAAATATTATTCCATTATTTTACCATTTTTCCTCGACCCATAGTTAAATAATTTTTTTTGAAATCACTTTTTTTTAAAAAATTTAACAATTAAAGCAAAGAACAATTAGATTGTAAAGCTTTCTCTAACAAAAGAATGTTAGTGAGATGGAACACGCTCAACAATTATCATTTCCACCCCACAGAAGCCGGTTTCTTAGAGTTTGAATCACCGTAAAAGCTAAGAATGGCTCAGTTTAACTTTGATTACGGAAACAAAAATTTGAAAATCAAGGTTTTTTCGTTTTCAAAAGAATTTTCTTGTTTCCGCTTCCAAAAATGCGCCTTTTTTGCTATATTTTTATAATGGGAATCTTTGCAAAATTTTTAATTTAGTCAATATTCCAATTATAAAAATATTATTCCATTATTTTACCATTTTTCCTCGACCCATAGTTAAATAATTTTTTTTGAAATCACTTTTTTTAAAAAAATTTAACAATTAAAGCAAAGAACAATTAGATTGTAAAGCTTTCTCTAACAAAACTTGATACTGCTGATTATCAATAGAGTAAGCACCAAAGCGTTGTAAATGAGGATTCATCATCTGAGCGTCAAAAAAGACAAATTGGCGCTGGCGCAATGTTTCGACCAACTTAACCATGGCGACTTTCGAGCCTTCGGGAATACGAAAAAACATAGATTCACCAATAAAAGCACCATTAATAACGATACCCAAAATACCTCCAGCAAGTTCGTCACCTTGCCAAGTTTCAAAACTATAAGCCCAACCGCTTTGCCATAGAGAATAATAAATATCCTTTAACTCCTGAGAAATCCAGGTAGTGTCTCGGTCAGCACATCCATCAACTACCGCTTTAAAGTCGCGGTTAATAGCAGTTGAAAAGCGTTCTTGGTTGATAACTCGTCTTAAAGACTTGGGGTAACGGAACCTGTCATCCAAAGGAACTAAAGTGCGATCGCGACTGTTATACCATCCCAAGTGATTATTTTGATCAGCCATGAGAAAATAGCCTTGAGCGTATCCTTGGATGATAGCAGCGACATCATATTGCATAAAATTTAGAAACAATTAAAATCAGAATACCGGCTAATTTAACCGACTTTCTCCTTATAAGTTAGTTTTAGATAATTACTTTTTTAAGGCTATTATCTGCCAAATTGTAGGTTTAGAAAAATTCAAAGAACTTCAAAAAAATTCCAAAAATTCCAAAAAATTAAAATAAAATCAAAAATCAAAAAGATGACTCAAGCAATACCACCGATAACTTTACCATCTGCGGAGAATCCCCAACAAGAAGGAAAATGGCTGCAACAGAGCTTGCATTCCTTTTTGGATGAAGAATTTATCCCAGAAAGTATTAATCAAACAATAGCCGAACGTGCCGCACAAATTTTCGTCCGACAGCGGATGGAAGGGGAAAACGATTTAGGAGAATTAGTTCTAGCGATTGTCACCGAAATGCAATCCTTTGACTTTTCCAAAAGTTTCTATGGAGAATTTGCGATCGCGAATGCAGTTAGCGACCTTCTTTTGGAAAGCTTAGGAATTGATAAATGTTGCGGACAATGAATTTGAGATTTGAGATTTTGGATTGATTTTGATGAATTACGCTAAAAACCTGCAATCTAATATCATTAGTTTCTAGATATGGGGTTTACTCTAACAAAGTCGGAGCAAATGCGTAATCGAAAATCCAAAATCCAAAATCCAAAATCGTATTACCAGCTAGACTTAACAACACCAGGTAATAAGCCTTTATGCGCCCAGTCCCGGAGGACATTGCGACATAAACCGAAATCACGGTAAACAGCGCGGGGACGACCTGTAACCCAACAGCGGTTGCGACGGCGATTTGGAGCGCTGTTGCGGGGTAGTTGCTGAATTTTGCGGTGGATTTCGAGTTTTTCCAAGGGGTCTTGCTCTTGTCTAAACTCTTCTAGTAAATTTTCACGCTTATCCCAATACTTATCTACCATCTTGGCGCGTTTTTTATCACGCTCAATCATCGCTTTTTTAGCCATAGAATTCCTAATTGTTTTTGAACAGCATTCCCTATTCTAGCGAATCGCACTACTTATGATATCAATATTTTCATTTTGACGATTTTGATCATAAATTTTGGGTGCGTTAGCACATAGATCGGCTAACTCGCACTCTCCACAAGCGGGATTACGCGCACGACAAACAGCCCGACCGTGATAAATCAGCCGAATTGACCAATTTTCCCAATCTGCTTGCGGTAATAATTTCATCAAATCCCGTTCGATACGAACTGGATCTTCATGGTTTGTTAAGCCTAATCTTTGACTGAGACGACTAACATGAGTATCAACAGTCACCCCAGCATTAATTCCAAAACCATGAGCCATAACTACATTTGCAGTCTTCCGAGCTACTCCCGGAAGCCGCAATAGTTCTTCCATTCGTTGAGGAACTTGACCACCAAAATCTCTGACTATCATCTGGCAGGCAGCTTTGATATTCTTGGATTTATTCCGATAAAAACCTGTAGAACGCACCAAACTTTCCAGTTCTTCAAGAGTTGCATTACCTAAACTTTCTGCATCCGGGAATTTACGAAAGAGTTCTGGTGTTACTTTATTCACTCTTTCATCAGTACACTGAGCAGAAAGAATAGTCGCTACAAGTAACTGTAGCGGAGTTGAATAAGTTAAAGAACAAGTAGCATCTGGATACAACCGCTGCAAACGCACCAAAATAGACAGTGCTTGCTGCTTTTTAGTAGAAGATTTTTTTCGGTTAGTACTCACTGGAATAAATTTTGTACCCATTGCAACTGGGTAGTTTCTTTAACGATTAGAAAAATTCCTAATCCTAAAAGTAACATTAAACCTGTTTGCATGACACCTTCTTGAATGCGGTTGGGTAAGGGCTTACCGCGCACACCTTCAATCAACAGAAAAGCAAGTTGTCCGCCATCTAAAGCCGGTAAAGGTAAAATATTGATAAATGCTAAATTGATGCTAATTAATGCCGCAAAAAAGAACAAACTACCAGTATCGTTTTGAGCAATATTCGCACCAATTGTGACAATTTTAATCGGTCCTGCGACTTGACCTGCTGTTTGACCAAAGTTTGTCACTAATTGTCCAAAGCCTTGAACTGTTTGGACGATAATGTTTTGAAACTGAGTCGCGCCGATGCTAAAGGCTTGTACAATATTTTTTGCAGGACGATGTTCTATTTTACGGTTGGGAGAAAGACTAACACCAATACTTCCGCCATTCGGTTTTGCTTCTGGAACTACCGTTAAATTAAGATTGTCAGAGCCTCGGACAATTTTTAATTCAATTGCTTTTCCTGGATGATTTTTGATGATATTCATCAATTTGTCTCTTTCTTGCAGCGATGTACCAAATTCCTGACCATCTGCTGCGATAATTACATCCCCCGGTTTAATTCCAGCCTCTGCCGCTACATTACTCACTTGGGGAGCGAGTTCTGGAATCAAAATTCCTGGTTGAGGAATTGCTTCGGGTATTCCGACAAAGCCAACCTGAGATACCAACAGAAAATAAGCAAAGATTAAATTTGCGATTACCCCAGCACTAATCACAATTGCCCGATCTAAAACCGGACGGTTACGCAGTAAATTTGGATCTGATGGCTCAATTTCACTATCCGGATCGTCATCAGGAAATCCCACAAAACCACCCAAAGGAAACGCACGCACCGCATACTCTGTTTGAGAACCTTGATACTTTAAAAGCACCGGACCAAAGCCCAGTGAAAAGCGGTTAACATAAATACCTTGAGACCTGGCTGCAATAAAATGTCCTAACTCGTGTACAAAAATAAGTACAGCCAATACTGCGATCGCCGCTAAAACTGACATAGAATTGTGAATTTATTTAAACTATACATTTCTTTATTTTAGATTGGGCATTGGGAATTGGGGAATTGGGAATTCTAAACTTCCAAAATCTCCTTACCACCTAAATAAGGTTGCAACACCTGCGGTACGTGTAGAGTGCCGTCGGGTTGTTGATAGTTTTCCAAAATAGCTGCCATTGTCCGTCCCACTGCTAATCCGGAACCGTTGAGGGTATGCACGAATTGAGTTCCTTTCTTACCAGCTTCCTTGAAACGAATGTTACCTCTTCTTGCTTGAAAGTCTCCACAATTGGAACAACTGGAAATTTCGCGATACTTACCGCTTGAGGGCAGCCAAACTTCTATATCATAAGTTTTGGTTGCCGAAAATCCTAAATCTCCAGTACATAACTCAATTACTCGGTACGGCAACTGCAAAGCTTGTAAAATTGCTTCAGCATTATTAAGTAATTTTTCTAATTCATCAAAAGAAGTTTCGGGACTAACTAATTTAACTAATTCAACTTTATTAAATTGATGGAGACGAATTAACCCCCGCATATCGCGTCCGTAACTTCCAGCTTCGCGGCGAAAACAAGGACTATAAGCACAATGATATATCGGTAAATCTTCTGTACTGAGAATTTCACCACGGTAAAGATTGGTTAAAGGAACTTCTGCTGTAGGGGTAAGCCATAAATCATCATCAGCACATTTAAAGCTTTCTTCAGCAAATTTAGGTAATTGTCCGGTAGCTGTCAATGACTCAGTATTAACCAAAAACGGCGGAACAACTTCCACATAACCAGCTGCTACTTGAGTATTGAGCATAAACTGAATTAAAGCCCTTTCCAAGGTCGCACCAGCCCCAATCAAAGCGACAAAACGACTCTGAGCGACTTTTACGGCTCGTTCAAAGTTGAGAAAACCTAGCTTTTCGCCGATTTCCCAATGGGGAATAATATTTTGGTTTTGAGGTAAATACTCATCACCCCAGCGTCGTACTTCGACATTATCTTCCTCACTATGTCCAATGGGTGTAGATTCGCTGGGTAAATTAGGAAGTGACAATACCCGTTGTTCGATTTCGGCTTTAATTTCTTTTTCTTGGGGTTCAAGTTCGCTCAATTGCGCTTTGAGAGAATTACCTTCCTCGCGTAAATCTTGAATTTCTGTATCTTGAGCATTGACACCCGACTTGATTTTCTGTCCTACTAACTTACCAATTTCGTTACTACGGGCTTGAAGTTGATTTCGTGTCGTCTCCAACTGCCGCTGTCGCTGATTCAAATCAACAATCGGCTGAATATCGTAATTATCGCCGCGATTCTTCAACTTTTCTAGAACTAATTGCGGATTTTCTCTTATTTGCTTAATATCTAGCACGTATAGTTCTCAGTTTAGGATTTAATATATTTGAGTTAATACACAATCTCAAATTTTAATATTGTCTTGAGTTAAGAGCAAAAAATTTTTCTACTATGCTACAAAATTTAACTTCATTTAACTTCAACCTTAATCAAGGTGGTTAACAAGCGTTCTTGCAAAAATACACCAAAAAATTCCGGATCGAAAAGCAAAGTCTAAGTAACAGTGAACAACAAAGATTGCTTCCTCCAATCTTCAACTTCCTCTTGTACTCCAACCATCGTATTACCATATCAGCTCATTTGGTAATCCGATTTAGCAACCAAATTGATGCTACAAGTCCTACAAAATGGGCTGTAATCGTATTAGTATTTGCCTGCACTACAAACATATCTTGACCGCTAATGATTCGATTGGGGTCAAATAATTGGGTCGTCACGGCTTGAGGTGATACCGCTCTAACTACTAAAGAGCCGACAATCGCTTGCGCGCCTAACAATGTCAACAGCATTCCGAATAAATTAACTATCAGAGCTAATTGTAAAACTTTAACCGTCTCGATTTTGCGAGGACGGTTACTGGGGTTGGTAGATTGCAGTTGTCTACCAATGTTTTTGCAACGAAATGCTAAATAAATGCTTACTCCTAAAGCAACCAGTCCGCAAATGGCTAGAAACACACCAAAGCCGGTTTCAGCGCTGCTAGAAGCAGTGCCGGGTCTGCGACCAAAGGTGACGAATACTAATAACAGCAAGGTAGAAACTACACCTAGCACCAACTGCAATACAAAGCTAATCCAACCTGTAATACGAAAGTTTTGTCCGATAGAACGGATTTTTGAAGAAGACTGATTGTCGAACTGTTCTGACATACCAATAAAAAAATTTGTGCTTGCGCTCTTTTACCTGCATTATTGCATTTACTACACTTTCGGATGCAAGGCAATAATTTTACTTTAATTACACAAGGTGTTCACGAATATTTGTTCACCTCCGGGTTATTGCTTACAAACACACCTAATTTAGAGGTTATTTATAAGTCAAATTACCCAGGAGATAATCTTCGTAAAAAAAGTATTTGTTAAGTTTTACAAAAAAGCAGCAATTTACCTTTAAAATTGCTTAGGTGCCATTTTATGCTTAAGCAGTCCTTAGCCGCTTGGCATCAGTTGACACACTGATAGCGATTCTCTTCGCTGTCAACCAACTCCTCACAACACTAATTTCCGAGTTTAACTAGGGGTGCGGCAAATCTGTACCCTGGTTTTAGTGTGCCAGTACCATGAGTAACAATCATGGGTTTTAATGTAGTGTTTACGATGCTGGCAAATCAGCCTAAGTAGCGTTATATACTTACAAAAACTGGAGTAACACTATATACTCTCTATAGAAATTACAGGCTCAACATTAAGGCATTTTTTTAGCCATTCACTAACCATGAAACTTGAGGATATATATCAATTCTTTGAGAATCCTCCGCCAACCTACCTCTGTCAGGAACTAGCTGTTTGTTATATCTTGTCTGTTTTGCAACAAGGGGAATCTTACGGCACCGAGTTGATCCAAAAACTGGAAACCGAATATCCAACTTATCGGCTCTCGGATACCGTGCTTTATAGTGCGATTAAGTTTCTTGAAGACCAGAAAGCAATTACTGGATACTGGAAGAAGCTTGAAGGACGCGGTCGTCCCCGGCGGATGTACCAAGTTTCCCCTGAATGGCAAACTCAAGCCCAAAATTTAGCTGGTCTTTGGCATGAGTACATTAAGCGGAGAGCAATTTAGTGTAATAAGGGCAATTTAACCAATAATAATGGTAAATGTTTCCCTTATTACACCTATTAATCTGTTATGGATACTGCTATCCTGCCATCCACGTTGTTGTTAACTTTATTGATGTCGGTCGGATTATTTTTCTTTATTAGGGCTTCTACTAAAGACCGTACAGAAACAGCACGACTGGTATCCCCATTAAATGAAGCCTCCTTAATGCCCCAATTAAAGGAGTATTTTCGAGCGCGGTCTTATCGAGTGGCAGCGGTGGACCCGCAACAAAATAAAGTAACTATGACTGGCTTCGTTAAACCCAGCTGGTTTTTAGCTATCTTTTTGACTGTTCTTGCCGCTGTTGGTTTTATGAGCCTGTCTTTAGTTTTATCTCTACTTTTTTCCAGTCAAAGTATACTGTTCTACGGAATAGTCTTCTTATCCCCTTTGAGCGGTATTTTTTACTGGAATAAAGCAGGAAGAGTCGAGAATGTTTCGCTAACGGTTGAAGGCACCGACAGCGAACAAAATACTAAAATTACTGTAATCGCTCATCGGGATGAAATTATCTCCCTAGAACAGGCACTACAGCTAAAAAGAGTATAGATTATCGTTCAATTATCATCCAAATATTTCTTTCAAGGCATTACTTTTGGAATGCCTTGAGTGAAATGGAGATGAGGAACGAGCAAAACATCCTGCGTTAGTACTGTTAAGTTTTTCCATAGCTTCTCAGATATTCGTGGAAAATAAGTGTTATTCAATCAAATAGTTGGTTGAAATCTACCAATGTTTTTTCCAGAACGAAGTTGATATAGCCCCCACTATAGAAAAGCCATAACCATGTAAAGGAGTTTTACTCAATCCTCTATCTCGAAAATTAATTTATCGAAGGCACTTACGATTTGACCATACAAAATCATTTAACTTGGTATGGAACTAAATCGAATTATCCAGCTTTACTCAACTGATTTTACTGGCAAATAATTTCAAAACCTTAAAAAAACATAAACATTTCACAAAAACGCATCATTTTGCCAGTTAATGGATGATTGTCTAAAGCTAAATTGAATGCTCAAGACGAATGATCGCACTTTCTGTATTATCGAGCTGCTGCTACTGCTAATGCTTCTGGAATCAAAGAAGGTTCCATTGTTCTTAAGCTAGGAAACAAAAAATGATTTTCTTCTACGTACTGAGCGCCAAACAGACCTTTTTCAGCCCAAAAATAGCGGTCTGTGGTATGCTCATTACGTTTTACTAGCAATAAAGCAGGTGGAAGTATACCCTCAGCTTGAATAAATTTTCTTGCTGCTGTCACAGGTTTATCTTCACCACTTTCGATGCTATATTGAGGCACGTGTTCTAAAATACGTCGTCCTTCTTGACGGCGACGGCTTTTACGCTTCCTTCTCCTTGCCAAAATATTTTCCTCCTCTTGTGAGCTTCCAGATTGTAGTTATAGCTACAAAATCCGAGCTAATTATAAAAGTTTTAGTAAAAAAAATCAATGGTTTTTAACTATATAAAATGAAAAAACAATTTATTTGAATGTAAATAAATCGAAAGTATTGATTAATATAATGCTTTTGAATCAATTATTACAACTGATAATTAGTTAAGCTTTGTAAAAAGGGTAATCGCAATTTTTGTACAATCGCTTATATTCATAGTCTGTTTATGATAATTTCTGCCAGTTCGGAGTTTATTGCTCTGTGTCGCGAACAATTAGCACTGTTAGCGACAGGGTTAGGAGCATCTTTGAGCGTTGTATACTTAACGCAAGAATTGGCAGATGTACCGTCACAGGCAGGGGAAGCCAAGTTAATTCCTGTTGCAGTTTATCCGGAGACAGCTGTAGTAGGATTTGAGCATCAAATAGCTTTACCGTCTGTCAAACCCTATTTATTGAGTGGGTCATCAATTTCGATTAATTCGCAATCAAAGCAAGAGTCGGCAAATCAAGCTGAAGAAGATAATCAAGAATATTTAATGGCTGGAGACCAAATTGTTTTACCTTTAATTCACGACTCGGTGATGATGGGGTTATTGGTAACGGGTAGAGAAGACCGTAGTTGGTCTGAAAGCGAACGCAGTCAAATCGAGTGTATAGCGAAAACTTTGGCGATTGCTTGCATTATGGACAGGAGACGTGCTTGGTTGGCAAGTCAGCTACACCAACATCAAATTATGCAGGAAAGGCAGTTAGATTTGATGGATAACTTGCTGCATCAATTTCGCAATCCGCTGACGGCTTTACGAACTTTTGGCAAACTGTTAACAAAGCGATTGCGACCAAAAGATGCAAATCAAGAAGTCGCTTTATCCATTGTCCGGGAAAGCGATCGCCTTAAAGAATTACTGCAAAAGTTTGACGAAGCAATCGATTTGACGACCGAAGATTTACTTCCAGCAAAATTATCGATACAAAATGAAGTGGAAGTAGAGGCAACTGTAGAAGAGTCATTGCCTTTATTATTATTAAATGGGGCAGAACAAGAACTTGTTGATTTTAATTTAAATGATGTATTGCAGCCGTTATTGATATCAGCTAAAGCAATCGCACAAGAGCGCTATTTACAATTAATTGTTGAAGTTGATAATAATAATAATAAATTATTAGTAAGAGGCAATCCCCAAGCATTACGAGAAGTATTGAGTAATGTTATCGATAATGCTTTGAAATATACTCCTCCAGGCGGTAAGATATTAATTGAATCTGTAAAAGATAAAGCTAATTTTCTGGGAATTGCGATTAGCGATAATGGTCCGGGAGTTCCGCAACAGGATTTACAGCATCTTGGGGAAAGAGGTTATCGAGGGGTACAAGCTCAAACTAAAATTCCCGGTTCTGGTTTAGGATTAGCTATAGCTAAACAGTTGATAGAACAAATGCAGGGTGAAATGGATGTTCTCAGCCCTGCAATTAGTTTTGCTATTTATACACCGAATACTCCAGGAACTACGTTTATTGTTCGCTTACCGGAAGCCAATTAACAGTTAGGAGTTAAGAGTTAGGAGTTAGGAGTTAGGAGTTAGAAAATTTTCCCCTCTTCCCCATGTCCAATAACCTATGTCCTTTATCGTAATGAAACATCGAAGCTTCTACCGATGGTCATTTCCAAATCGGTATTTGGGTCGATCACAATCAAGTCAACGCTCTTCTTATTAAAGAAAATACCAGTTATCGCACCAATCGCCGCACCACCTAAAACTTCTTCGGTAGCTACAGCGCGATCGCCAGTTACCGCAGCTACAGCAGCAGCTGCACCAGCGCCTAATGCGGTGTTTCTAACAATACCTTTAACACTGGTACCTTTTCTGATGGTTTCAGTTTTATCAATTATTCCAGAAGTTGCATTGATGTTGTATTCTTTTCCAGTAGTCAAAATCAGTTTTTGAGCTACGAATTGGGAACCACCACTTGCTGGTTGAAGTTGACCTACAACGCGAGAACCTGCGGGAATTACCAAATTTCCAGTGTCGGTAATGACGTTTTGAGAGATGGTAAGAGTTAAAGGTGCTGTTTCATCCTTGGTGACCAGAATTTTTTCTGCTTTGTCGTATTTAACAGGAAGAACAGTTCCTTCGGGGATGGTAACATTCGCAACGGGTGGAGTCGTATTGATAGCTACGATGTAAGGGGAATTGATGGCGCTAGCTTGATTAGTACTAACTAAAGCTTGGTAAATATAAGCTGCTACATCTGCACGGGTTGCGGTTGATTTGGGATTGAGTAACTTCGTATTGGGATAGTTAACTACCAATCGCTTCTCTGTCGCTGCGGCGATGGGACTGCGAGCAAAATCAGAGATATTATTGCCATCATTGAAATATTGCAGAGTGCTTTGAACATTACCGCTAGCAACATAGTTTAAACCGTTGGAAAGAGAAACCAATACCTGCTCGCGAGGAATATTCTGAGTCGGACGGAAAACTTGACCGGGATATCCAGACAAGAAACCAGTGCTGTAAGCCTCTTGAATGGCGCTGTAAGCCCAATAGTTGCGAGATACATCAACAAAGTTAATTGGCTGTCTTTCTTGGGCTTTGTTGAAAGCTTTACGAACCATCGCAGCAAATTCAGCACGAGTGACTGGTGCATCTGGACGGAAGCTACCATCAGGGAATCCAGCGATAACTCCCCGTTGTGCTAGTTGTTGAATAAAAGGTGCTGCCCAATAGTTAGATGAAACATCATAAAAACTATTAGTTTGAGCGATAGATGGTGCGGGTGCGACGATTGGTGCTAAAGTAACCGCTGTCATACCCAAAGCCATGAATGCAGCAGATTTTGATTTCCAACGATTTAGGTTAGACATTGAATTTTTCTCCCCAACAATTCCGTTTAATTATGTTAGTTATTTTGACAATTTCTCGAATTAAATGTTCCGAGTTATTGATTTTTTTTTATGTCTGTTTTAGACGGATTACTTTGAGTTTATTTAATTAATAAACTTCACTAAAAAACGACTATTTTCGTTTAGTTTACTCAGACGTGCGGTGAATAAAATAGTTGCTTAAAAGTTGCTTAAAATCAAACAAACATCAGTAGCTACTTGAGATAGCAGTATTTAAATAGATGTTGTCATTCTAAGTAGCGAGAAGATGTTAAAACACTACTATTTATAGCTTATATCTTTGAAAATTAGTTTAAAGAGTGTGTTAATTTGGTTTATATCTAGCTTCGTAATACTGAGAGCATCAGATAAATTGATTTGCAATTTTATTGATTTTTAGTTAATAAGATGTGAGCTTGAATATATTTCAGCAATTACCCGGAGATATTCGTTTATATTCTTTATATCTATATTTATACACTTAGGGGATTTTAGTATCAGGATAATAGATAAAAAATTAACTGTGGAGAATTTATCAAAAGGATTGCTATCAACTGAGATAGTCGTGTCGTTATATATAGCAATCATATTTGTATGTATCGAAATCACGGTGTTCATATCCCCGACTTCTCGGAGAAGTCGGGGATCTAAATTCTCAGAGGGAATAGGGAATAAGGAAATGTCCTAAAAATTGTGGCTTATACCATGTGGGATTGAGAGTTAATCTTCTCTGTATGCCGAAAAAACAAGCCATCGTACACTTAATAATTTGAAGTGACAATGGCTATTAAATAAAAGTTAGGTGCAAATCGTGCCGCTTTGGGAATCCTAGAAACTAGATAATAATAAATTAGAACGCAAAGTTACATTTAGGTCATTTCGAGGGTTAATAACCACAACTTCTACTTCCTTACGTCGTAACAAAATACCTGCTAAAGCACCCGCAGCAGCACCAGCGATGGGTTCTAAGGTTTCTATTTTACGGTTTCCGGTTAACAGTGAAATAACGGTTGCAGCAGCCGTTCCATAAGCAGCATCTGTCAAAATTTTACCCGTGCTAGAACCTCTTTTAATTGTTTCTTTTGTAGTAACGACTTCAGAAGTTGCATCGATATTTTGCTTTCTACCATCAGGAAAAACTAACTCTCGTGCAACAAATCGAGAACCTTTTTCACGTCCTAAAGTTGCTGGTTCTAATCTTCCTACAAGTTGGCTACCACGAGGAATTAATACGTTTCTTCTGCTATCAATAATATTGGTTGCAATTGTTAAAGTTAAGGGTGAAGTTTCATCTGGTGTGACAACAACTTTCTCTTTTTCAAAAGTAACGGGAATTGTCACTCCTGAAGGGATTTCGATTCCTCTTGATTGTCCGAAAATAGCTTGTGCTAAGGCTGGAGTTGATACTAAAATAGGGGTAGCCGCAGCGGTTGTAATGCTTAGTGCCAAAAATGCAGCGGTTCCAGATTTCCAACGATGAAAGCCAGTCATAATAGAGTTCCTTTAGTCTTGAGACTGTATGTTATGACGAGAATAATATAATATTGTTTCTAATTTATTGTTCACAAATCAATTATAATATTGTTCATTGAGTATGGAAGATTGACTGTTGGTAAATAACAATTAGTCAAGAATCATGAAGCTGATTTAAAATCTTTCTCCAGGTAGAATTTTTCATATTTAGTCATTTGATGACGCTAATATTTTTACATTGTTCCTGTTTCTTTGTAACATTTTTTTAATTGTTGACTTATATTAAATAATCCAAATTTGAAAAAAACGCAAAGGAAAGCTAACACTTTTACGAGACAATAGAATTTAGCTGAAATTAAACGTTTATATGACGCTTATCTCTCGAATGGAGTTGGTGCAGTCGCCGATTATTCCCGTTGTTGCAGAACTAATTAAAAATACTAGTGGAACTATATCTTTAGGACAAGGTGTTGTCGCCTATTCTCCACCACCGGAAGTCCGAGAGTTTTTACCTCAGTTTTTTGCGGATTCTGCAAATAATTTATACCAACAGGTTGAGGGAATTCCTTTATTAATAAATACTCTTAAAGAAAAATTAGCTGTCTTTAACAATATAGAAATCAACGAAAATAACCGTATTATTGTTACCGCAGGCAGTAATATGGCGTTTATGAATGCCATTCTGGCGATTACTTCCCTCGGTGATGAAGTGATTTTAAATACGCCATATTATTTTAATCACGAAATGGCGATCGCCATGACGGGATGTCATCCAGTTTTGGTGGAAACGGATCAAAATTATCAATTACAACCAGATGCGATTCTGAATGCAATAACTCCAAAAACGCGAGCGGTAGTGACAATTTCACCCAACAATCCCACCGGGGCTGTGTATTCACAGGAATTATTACAGCAAGTTAATGATATTTGCCGTGAGCAAGGGATTTACCATATTAGCGATGAAGCTTACGAATACTTTACTTACAATGGCGTAAAACACGTTTCTCTCGGTGCATTTACTGACAGTAGCGACTATACAATATCTTTATTTAGCCTTTCCAAAGCCTACGGTTTTGCAAGCTGGCGCATCGGATACATGGTGATTCCGCAACATTTACTAACAGCAGTCAAAAAAGTTCAAGATACAAACTTAATTTGTCCACCAGTTATATCGCAGTATGCAGCTTTAGGAGCATTGCAAGCAAAACCGGAATATTTAAGAGATAATATTCAGGCGATCGCCGAAGTTCGAGAATTGGTAATTAAATCTCTCAAACCCCTTGAAAGTATATGTAGAATAGCTCCAGCTTCGGGTGCTTTCTATTTTTTCCTGAAAGTAGATACTCAGATGGATGCTTTTGAATTAGTCAAACAATTGATTAGTGATTATCAAGTAGCAGTACTTCCGGGAACTACTTTTGGGATGCATCAAGGATGTTATTTACGAGTTGCTTACGGTGCGTTGCAAAAAGAAACTGCTAAACAAGGAATTGAAAGATTGGTAAATGGGTTGAAAGATATAGTTGATTTTAGATTTTAGATTTTGGATTTTGGATTTTAGATTAAAAATTATTAGTAAAGCAGTAGCTGTTAGGACATTTCCCTATTCCCCCCGAATCCTATTCCCTTAAGAACTGGCGGATGATGTCCTAATCAATATGACTATTGCGATATATTTTCCACCGACGAATATGTAAATTTTACGAATATATGATTAATAAAAATTCAGCAGTTGCGATTCTGGGTGCGGGTGCTTGGGGAAAAGCACTGAAAACTCTTGCAAGAAATAATGTTGATGATGTACGGTTGTTCTCGCGTCGCAGTTCCCAAACCTTAGCACAAATGGTGGAAGGTGCCGATATTATTCTCAGCGCTGTTTCAATCAAAGGGGTTAGAGATATTGTTTTCCAATTAAAATCTTTATCTATTCCTGCTCAAACTATTTTTGTCACCGCTACTAAAGGTTTAGATCCGGAAACTACCTGCACACCTTCGCAAATTTGGCAAGAAAGTTTTCCCAATCATCCAGTAGTAGTTTTATGCGGTCCAAATTTATCCAAGGAAATTACCCAGGAATTACCAGCAGCGACTGTAGTTGCGAGCAAGATTGAAAGTGCTGCCGAATCTGTGCAATTGGTATTTAATTCAACTCGATTTCGCGTTTATACAAATTCCGACCCCTTGGGAGTAGAATTGGGCGGAACATTAAAAAATGTGATGGCGATCGCCGCTGGTGTATGTGATGGTTTAGAGTTGGGAACCAATGCGAAAGCGGCACTACTGACTCGCGGATTGACTGAAATGGTTCGCATCGGTGTAGATTGGGGTGCGAAGCCGGAAACATTTTACGGTTTATCGGGTCTAGGTGATATATTAGCAACCTGTAATAGTCCTCTAAGTCGCAATTACCAAGTCGGATACCAGTTAGGACAAGGAAAGACGCTGGTCGAAATTCTTTCCCATCTTCAAGAAACCGCAGAAGGAGTAAATACAGCAGAAGTTTTGGTACAACGCGCTAAACAGCAAAATATTTCGATGCCGATTACTCAGGAAGTTTATCGCTTACTTAAAGCCGAAATTACCCCACGACAAGCATTGCTGGATTTAATGACGCGAGATATAAAGCCGGAAGTGGATAGTTGACAGTGGATAGTTGACAGTGGACAGTTGATAACTCCTCATTTCTATCCAAAATCACAAGATTCCCTGACGATAAAAAAAAAATTCGTCAGGAAATAACTTTCATAGCTATGTATATATAACTATGACTATGATTTATTACTTGTTTCTTTGTCTATCTTTATACCATGTCTTATTCGTTACTGTCAATATTTTGAAGCTATAAATTTAACTGACTCAGCCGGTTAATAGCAGTCTAGTTAAGAATTTGAATTGCTGTTGGTTCAAATTAATTGCTGGGCTGACACGCTTAACTAAAATGAGTATGAAATAAAACCAGTATTATTTTATTTCAAAAAAAACCAAATTAATTTCTAAATAATGTTAGTTCTCCGTTAATAGCGGGAACAATAGCAACAGTTGATTAGCTTTGATTGCTAGTAATTGTTACCTGGAGCCATTGAGAAATTCTTATGCCAGCAACATCTTTTTATGCCGATGCCGATGCCGCTTACGAAACTAGAAAATCCCCTGAAGATTTTGAACCGGAATTAGTCGTTGATGATACGGAAGTTCCCAAGGATGAGGACTTAGAGCAACTAGAGATAGCTTCTGATCATGCTGCGAATTTGAATGCTAGTACAAAAACCCGTAGTACGGATTTAGTTCGTTTATATCTTCAAGAAATTGGCAGAGTTCGGTTATTAGGTCGAGATGAAGAGGTTTCAGAAGCTCAAAAAGTTCAACGTTATTTGAAGTTACGGATACTATTATCCGAAGCTGCAAATCAAGGTGATGAATTACTTGCTCATTATTTGAGAATAGTTGAAGCTCAAGAGCGTTTGACATCCGAGTTGGGACACCG